>CAZPET010000161.1:0-4891 GCA_964585625.1 uncultured Syntrophomonadaceae bacterium | reverse complement strand
CTGCGCCTCATTGGCGAAGAGAAAACCCAGGAACGGATCATGTCTCTGCTCACCACGGGCAGGGCAGTAAGGAACTAGGGAGGGAATGAAATGAAAGAAGCTGTTATTGTCTCCAGCGTTCGTACCGCCATCGGCAGAGCGCCGCGGGGCACGCTGCGCTTCACCCGGCCCGATTACCTGGCCTCCGAAGTGATCAAAGAAGCGGTGGCCCGCGCAAAAGGGCTGGATCCGGCAGAGATCGAAGATGTCATCCTCGGCTGCTCCTTCCCCGAAGCCGAGCAGGGAATGAACGTGGGCCGTCTGGCCGCTCTACAGGCCGGACTTCCCGACACGGTGCCTGGGTTGACGGTGAACCGTTTCTGCTCCTCCGGGCTGCAGTCAATCGCCATCGCCGCCGAGCGGATCATGTGCGGCTTTGCCGATGTGATCGTCGCCGGCGGGGTGGAGAGCATGAGCATGGTCCCGATGGGGGGCAACAAGGTCTCCCCGAGCCCGGTTCTGGCCGAAAGCTATATTGAGGCCTACGCCCCGATGGGAATCACCGCGGAGAACGTGGCCGACCGCTATAATATTTCCCGCGAGGATCAGGATAAGCTGGCCCTGCGCAGTCACCAGAATGCGGCGGCGGCGATCAAAGAGGGTAAATTTAAGGATGAAATTTTGCCCATTAAAGTGATCGACCGCTCTCCCGGTCCCGACAGCAAGATCGTCGAAAAAGAATTTATCTTCGACACCGACGAAGGGGTCCGCTACGATACCTCGCTGGAATCGCTGGCCAAGCTGCGTCCTGCGTTTAAAAACGGCGGCTCTGTCACCGCCGGCAACTCCTCGCAGACCAGCGACGGCGCGGCGGCCGCAGTGGTCATGTCGGCGGAGAAAGCCAATGCCCTCGGACTGAAGCCGATGGCTCTATTCCGCGGCTTTGCCGTCGCCGGCTGCCCGCCCGACATCATGGGTGTGGGGCCCGCCATGGCCATCCCGAAGCTGATGAAGTTGACCGGGATGAAGATCGAAGATATCGATCTTTTCGAGCTGAACGAAGCCTTCGCCTCGCAGGCGCTTTACTGCATCCGCGAGCTGGGCCTGGACACGGTGATGGAGAAGGTCAATGTCAACGGCGGGGCCATCGCCCTGGGCCATCCCCTCGGCTGCACCGGATCGAAGCTCACCGCCACCCTGCTGCATGAACTGAAGCGGCGCGGCGGCCGCTTCGGTGTTGTCTCGATGTGCATCGGGGGCGGCATGGGCGCCGCCGGCCTCTTCGAGATCGTCTAGCTTACAATACATCTAGAAATAAGGGGCACCGGCCGGTCCGGTGCCCCTTATTCTTGACAGGGGGAACAGCTAATGAAGCAAGTAAAAACACCTTTGAAGGAGCTGGAGAGGCGCCGGGAAAAGCTGCAGGAGCAGATGCAAGAGCAGGGGATCGGGGGCGCCCTGATCGTGCAGCGGGCCGATCTTTTTTACTTCAGCGGCACGGGGCAGGAGGCCCATCTATTTATCCCGGCGCAGGGCGAGCCGATCCTGCTGGTGAGGCGAAACCTGCAGCGGGCCCGTTCCGAAAGCAGCCTGCGGCAGGTCGATCAATTTACGGGGTGGGGAGATCTGGCAGAAACAATCAAAGCGACGGCCGCGCCCATCGGAATGGAGCTGGATGTGCTTCCGGTAAATCTCTTCCGGCGCTACGAAAAGCTCATCGCCCCCTTAACCATTACTGATATATCACCTTTGATCCGGGGCATCAGGGCGGTGAAATCTTCCTTTGAATTGGAACAGCTTCAGAAAGCCGCGGCCCTTGGTGAAGCTTTATTTACTTTCGCCCGGGAAATCTGCCGGGCGGGTATGACAGAGATCGAGCTGGCAGCAGAGCTCGAGGCATTTGCCCGCGCCCGCGGCCACCAGGGCGCCATCCGCATGCGCGGCTTTAACCAGGAGCTCTTCTTCAGCCATACCATGGCCGGCGAAAGCGCGGCCGTACCCAGCTTTTTTAACGGACCGACCGGGGGCCGCGGGCTGAACCCTTCCTACCCCCAGGGGGCCGGCACCCGGGAGATCAGGCGCAATGAACCGCTGCTCATTGACTATGTCACCGTGCTCAACGGTTACATGGTCGATCAGACGCGGATCTTCTGCCCGGGGAGGCCGGCAGCAAAGCTGCAGCGCGCTTATGAAACCGCGCTGCAGATAAAAGAAGAGCTGGTTTCGATGGGCCGGGATGGCGCCAACGGCGCTGCGCTCTACCGGCGCGCTTTTGAGATTGCCTCCGCCGCCGGCCTGGAGGACCATTTCATGGGGGCGGCTGAGAAGGTATCATTTATCGGTCATGGCGTCGGCCTGGAGCTGGACGAGCTTCCGGTAATTGCCCGCAACCATGATTTAACCCTTACCGGGGGGATGGTTTTTGCCCTGGAGCCGAAGTTCGTATTTTCCGGAGAGGGCGCCGTCGGAATCGAGGATACCTTCGTGGTCCGTTCCCACGGCCTCGAGCAGATCACCCGTTTCGACGATGCCCTGCAGATTCTGTAACACCGGCCCGGCAAACGCATAAGCTGTAATGTTCACGATATTTTACAGCAGTAAAAGGAGGCACCCCGGTGAGCGGAATCTGCGGTTTTGCAGCAAGGCGGGGGAGGATTTTACTTGATGGACGTCCGGCTCTGGAAGCTATGGCCAAAACAATGGGGCACCGCGGATCCGGCAAACAAAGCTTTTTTACCGATGAGCATGCCTCCCTGTGCTCCCTGCCGTCGGAAAATGAGGAGCGGGACGGTGGAGCAGAACAGCTGATTGCCAATGAAACGGGACGCTACCGGTTGATCTGTGACGGAACCATTTATAACCACCGGCAGCTAAGACGGGAGCTGCAGGCGCGGGGGCACCGTTTCAGAACCCGGGAAGATCTCGAGGTAATCGTGCACCTCTTTGAGGAGGTAGGCCCGGAATGTCCCGGCAAGCTGCGCGGTCCGTTTGTCTTCGCCCTCTGGGACAGGGAGGCAAAGATACTTTACCTGGCCCGGGACCGCTTCGGAATCAAACCTCTTTATTACGCCAAGGCCGCCGACGGTGCCCTGATCTTCGCTTCCGAAGCAAAGGCCATGCTGCAATACCCGCAGATCACCACCGGGGTCAACCTGGAGGCACTGCCCCATTACCTTACTTTTCAATACTTTCCCGATCCCGAGACCGCGTTTCAGGGGATCTACCGCCTTCGCCCGGCGCACTGCCTCACCTGGGACGGATCGGAGGGCGGTTTTAGTAAATACTGGGATCTACGTTTCCGCCCCGAAACCAAACCGCTAAGCTATTTCATTGAGAAAGCCGCTTACCTGATCCGGGAATCGGTCCGGCTGCACTGCGGCGAAGGGCCCATGCCAGGGGCCTTCTTAAGCAGCGGCATCGATTCAAGCAATATTGTCGCCCTGCTCAGCCGGTTGGGGGATGTGAACAGCTACTCGGTGGACTGTGCCGGAAGCAAATATGACGAGCTGACCCCGGCCCGCGAAACCGCCCGCTTCCTGGGGACGCGGCACCGCGAGATGGAGATCGACGCCGCTGAATTCTGGCGCGAACTGCCGCGCGCTCTTACGCACCAGGATGAGCCGGTCGCCGATCCGGCGGCGATCGCCCTCTATTTTGCCGCCGGCCTGGCGGCGGGGGAGGTGAAGGCCGTTCTCTCCGGAGAGGGGGCGGACGAAGTATTCGGCGGTTACGAGATCTACCGGGAGCCGGCGGCAGTGGCCCCGCTGCAATGCCTGCCCAGTTGTTTCAAGACAGCTCTTCGCCGGGCGGCTGGAAAACTTCCAGAGGGAATGAAGGGAAAAAATTATATCAGGCGGGCCACGACCCCCCTGGAAAAGCGCTACTACGGAAATGCCCTGATCTTTTCCGAGGCTGAGAAAGCGGCGCTGCTTAACCCGGAACTTTACCCTTCAGGCTGGGCACCGCCCTGGGAGATCACGGCACCTTATTACCGGAAAAGCACCGGCGCCGATGCAACAACAAGGATGCAGCATCTCGACTTTTACACCTGGCTACCCGGCGACATCCTGGCCAAGGCGGACCGGATGAGCAGTGCCCATTCCCTCGAACTGCGGCTGCCCTACCTCGACCATGTCCTGGTAGAATTCGCCGCTACGATCCCGCCCCGTTACAGAATTACCCGCGGGATGACCAAGTATATCCTCAGGATGTCGGCGGCGCGCTGCCTTCCCGAAGAGATTTACCGCCGTCCCAAGCTCGGCTTTCCCGTGCCCCTGGCCTCCTGGATCAGGGAGCACTACCGGGATCAACTGAGCGAACTCTGGCAAAGCGAAGCGGCGCGAACTTTCTTTGATCCCGCCGCGCTGGAGCGGATGCTGGAGCTGCACTGCCGGGGAGAAGCCGACTATGCGCGAAAAATCTGGGCTGTGACTGTCTTTTTGTTATGGCACGGTCTCTACTTTAGATAAAGTAGCCCGTCTCCCAAAAAGATCTCCCCCATATCTATAGGATAGGGGGAGAGAAAAAGTTTGAGGGAGTTGACCACTCCCGCCCCGCTCATCAGGGGCCTCCGCAACCCGTCAATACAATTAGAAGCGCCGAGATCAAAAGCAACAGGGGTCCGATCCATCTATTGCTCACCGTCAACACCTCCCTAAGACAATTATAAACCAAATTGCAGGAAAAATGCCGCCCGCTAAGCGGGCGGCATAGAATTTTATTCAAGCTGAAACGTCTCCAGCATTGTTTGAAAGGCTTCCTCGCATGAACCGTAGTCCCCGGCAGCTCCAATCAATGTCACCAGCGCGTGAAAGCGGGAACCGTACAATACCGCAGCAGCCGCCTCCACCTTTTCCTTCTTCCCGGCAGACACTCTTAACAGCGGCACCGATTCACCTGACGGAAGTATGTA
>CAZPET010000160.1:3045-4907 GCA_964585625.1 uncultured Syntrophomonadaceae bacterium | reverse complement strand
GGATATTGGTGTGATCAACTCTACTGGAACCATGCTTCGGCGCTTACCGGCGTTCCTTTGTAGGTGGCAGCAGCCGTAGCGGTGTTTACCAGCGGGCCAGGGAAGTTTTCCTCAACAACGGTGTGGCTGCCTGTAAATAATTTAAAAGCGCCGGGCGCCAGAGAGGTTATGCTTGTAATAATCTCCAGCTTTGCATCCTCCACGGTAATATCGTTCAGGGTGACGTTGCCGTTGTTGGCCACGATGATCAAGTAATTGATCGTGTCGCCGGCAGCAGCGCTGCTGCGATTGGCCTGCTTTGTCACGCTCAAGGAGGGGTTGGCAATGGCCACGGTCACAGAGACAGACCCCATGGCGCTGATGGAATGGCCTTCATGGGTTGCGCTCGCAGTGGCTGTGTTCACCAGCGTACCGGTATCGCTCGATTTCACGGTGTAGGAACCGTCAAGGGGGTACGCAGCGCCGGGTGCCAGGGAATCGATAGTTGTACTGATCCCCAGCATGGTGTCCACCACGGTGATATCGTTCAAGGTGACGTTACCGTTGTTGGCCACGGTGATCGAGTAGTTGATCGTGTCACCGGCAAAGGCGCTGCTGCGGTCGGCCTGCTTTGTCAGGCGCAAGGAGGGGCCGGTCGGAATGCCGAACAGCGGCGGATGGCCGGGCCAAACGTCATCAACGGCGCCGTGGGTGGCCTGGACCGCTTCCACGTATGAATTGATCCTGAGCAGGGCGCCTTCATAGATATTGTCAGGGTCCTCCGCGATGCAGACTTTCACGCGCAGGGTTACGGTATCACCGGACGCGATCGGTTCCGTATAGTAAAAATATCCGTCATCGCATTTGACCCAATCGCTCATGCCGGCGCCCAGTTGGAAACTGACATTGCCGGGATCAAGTTCCGGACGGTGGGCCTCCCAATCAGTATCGGTGTAGTAAAACTGATAAGTTTGCTCGGGCAACAGGCCGGCCAGGGTGCCGATATCACCCAGGATATTGTCGGTAACCACAATATCGGTCAGCTCAATGTCGCCGGTGTTTTTTATCGTAAACCTGAACCGCGGAGCAAAAACCTCCGGCAGCGGGTCCGGCAGTTCCGGCCAGGGGAGATCGCGGCACCAGGTTAAACCCCCATCCAAAGAAACTTCCTTTATAATCGATACTCCGGGGATCTTGAACCCCCCTTCAAACCTTTCATCGACTGGACCACTTTTAGGAGGTGAGTGATGGGAACCTATGTTATCCAGTTGGAGGATATAAGGGCTGTATTGGGTCATATCGACGGAAAACTCGTAGACCATGGGCCATTCCCAACCGTAAGTCTCACTGAAGGTAATCTGCCCGGCGGGCGGATAGCCGTCCACCCTGGTTACATCGTCCGGAAAAGCAGGATCAAAAGGAGATTTCCATGTTTCAACGACCCTGGTTCCCCCAACGGTTACATCCCACTTGGGAACATTGGGATCAAGCCGGTTTAGCGCATAATTTTTCAGGTTCCAGACCAGCGAACTCGATGAGACGTAACCCGGCGGCGGTGTTCCAAGACCGGCCCCGTGGAGGTGGTCCGAAACCCAGTTCGGGTCCGTACTGTCCCAACTTCCCTGGTTTTTGTCTGCTCCCGTGACCGGGTCGATTTGACGCGCATAGCACTGCTGCCAGGTCCAGGTTATGTCTCTATCTGTTTCGATATCGTGGCCTGTCAGGCTGAAGCCCATGAATTCGGAATCAGTTAACCGCTCAACTCCACGATGTTGGGTCCAACCGGCGCTTCGTGAATAAGCGGTAAGTTTATCCGGTGGTTGTCCTATATCAAACACATTATCATTAACGTCGCGGCTGACCACCAGGGCCACGTACAAAGT
>CAZPET010000160.1:0-2945 GCA_964585625.1 uncultured Syntrophomonadaceae bacterium | reverse complement strand
CCCGACGGCAGGTAATTGGCCGTCACCGTGGCAATATTGGTGTGGTACTGTGCTTTCCAGTCCGCTTCGAAGCGGGCTCTGGCATAGGCCCTTTTAGAACCTGTGTTTTTGATTGTTAGCTCCAATTCTCTGCATTCACCGGGGCTCCAGGTGTTATCCCCGTGATCACTGATCACGAGGTTGCCTTCAGCGTCCCCGGCGGTGACCAGAACCGTTCCGGCAGTAAATACATTAGGCGGCACTTCGGCTTGGGAGGTAAAATAAGAAATTGTGTAGCCGCCGCTAAGGACAAGAGCGGCAATTAAAAAGTAGAATAATTCAAATAAGATACGTTTTTTCGCCTGGCCGCGCCAGGGCCTGTCCTTTTTTTTATTGTTTCGTTTAACCCGCCTGCTCAATATTTCCGCCGCTCCCCGTTAAGTTTAGACTGTCTTACAACGCCCCAACGTTCCTTAGGTTTTAAATCCATCGCGGTAGGGACACCCGTTACCGGGTGCCCCCCGCACAGATCCGTACGTGGGGCACTACCCCATACGGCTCCTACCTCGGGTATGTGACGTGAAGCCTTTGGCTCGGATACGGGTGCAGTATTCTTGCCTTGGGAACCCATGCCTCTGCCATTCGTTTAAATTTATCCCACGAATAGCGGCGGGCTTTCTGACTTCTGCGCCTTAACGCCTGGAACCAACTCTTGAGAATCGCCGACCGAAAAGCGTCGATTGAGCGCTTGTTGTTGGGAACAGCATAGTAGTTAAAGTGCCCTTTCACAACTGAGCGGACATACTCCCCCAACTCCTTTATGGGGTCGTGTCTGCGTTGCATAAGCTTCGCCCTCACTGTTTTGATTTTGTTCCGCATACGCTTGGCTATGGTCTTTCGCCTCACTGTGAAGTAATTACCCTTACGGGTTCTTGCACAGATATGGGTAAAGCCCAGGAAGTCAAAAGTCTCCGGTTTCCCTTCTCCGCGTTTCTTCCGGTTCTCCGCCGCGAATCGTCCAAACTCGATGAGCCTGGTTTTGTCCGGGTGCAGCTCCAGCCCGAATTTAGCCAACCGTTCCCTTAACTCTTTCAGGAAGGATCCGGCTTCTTGCTTGTGCTGAAACCCCATCACAAAATCGTCGGCGTAGCGCACGATGATGACATCCCCCTGGGCCTGCTTTTCCCGCCACTTCTCCACCCACAGGTCCAACGCATAGTGCAGGTAGATGTTGGCTAGAAGCGGCGATATCACAGCCCCCTGGGGAGTCCCCACGGTAGTCTTTGACCATTGCCCTTCTTCGGATACTCCCGCCCTCAACCATTTACGTATCAGGCGCAGCATCCTGGGGTCGGAAATCCGGTGTTCGATGAATTTCATCATCCACTCATGGTCCACCGTGTCGAAGAAACTGCGGATGTCCGCATCCAGTATCCAGCTTATCCTCCGTTGGGTGATTCCTACAAACAGCGCATCCAGTGCGTTGTGCTGGCTGCGCCCGGGCCGGAATCCGTAGCTGAACCCGACAAAGTCTTCTTCATAAATCTGGCTTAGTATCCACGCTACCGCCTGCTGGATTACCTTGTCCTCCAGCACCGGTATGCCGATAGGCCGTTTCTTCCCATCCGGCTTCGGTATCCAGACCCGTTTCGAAGGCGCTGCCCGATATCTGCCACTTAACACCCGCTCCCGGAGGTCCGACAAGTTCGCTTCCAGTTCCTTTCCGTATTGCTCCCACGTTACGTCATCTATCCCGGGCGCCGCTTTCGGCTTCAGTTCCTGGTAAGCCTCTCGGAGCCGGTCGATGGTAATGTGGTGCATAAGGTTGTTAAACCGGATGCTCTTGTCACGCCTTGCTGCTTGACGTATCCTGTCCAGTCCGCTCAATGCTTCCTCCTGTCCCTGCGTACAGTTCGCAGTCGTCCTTTACAGATATTCCCCTCGGTCACCGGCCTTCCCTCCAGGACCTCCGCCGTCAGCTATACCGACCTTGTTCGGCCCTTTCTCTGGTACTATGCCGGCGTCAGACTTCTCAGCGGCGTGCATGCTTTTGCCAACCTTAGGGTCCGGTGGCTAATCCAGCCGGTTTCCCGCTGGGCCGCAATCCGGCTCCCTTAGCCGCAATCAGGGTTACGGTTTCAGGCCTCT
The DNA here is from genome assembly GCA_964585625.1 of uncultured Syntrophomonadaceae bacterium. GTDB lineage: Bacteria > Bacillota > Dethiobacteria > DTU022 > DTU022 > JAAZIN01. The sequence goes on along the minus strand of CAZPET010000160.1, from coordinate 818 downwards.
CCCCGGCCGACCCGCCATTTGCCCGAAACGGTGGGTACCGCTGAGACCTCCCGGTTCTCGAACATAGAGTGTCCACGCATGCTCAGGTTCTCGGACCCCGTGAGGCCGGTATGAGGCTCGCTGCTTTAACGCCCCCTACCGTATTGCCTTCCCAATCAGGGGAGACGGTCGGCACCTCAGAAGGGTTATTTCGGGGCTCAATGGCTGGCCTGCGCTTTCCCCTGTCAACTTCCCTTGCCGCCTCGCGGCTGCCTGAGCATGACTCGGGGCCGTGATGGTGCAGCTACTCCTTTCACGTGGGGCTCTTTCATCCCCTCCTCTATGCCGGTTTATCCCGGCTTTTCCCCCCGGCCCCCCTTTTTCAAAGGGGGGAGTCCGCAGCAGGCGCAGCCCGGCGCGGAAGTCGGGCGGCAGGGGAGCGGCAAATTCAAGCCGCCTCCCGCTGCGGGGATGGTTAAAGGAGATGCGGCGGGCGTGAAGCGCCTGGCCCCGGCAGAGCGGCGGCGGCAGATCGGGAGTGCAGCCGGGTCCGTAAAGTGGATCGCCGGCAACCGGATGCCTGATAAAGTTCAGATGAACCCGCACCTGGTGGGTGCGGCCGGTCTCCAGGCTTACCTGGAGCAGGCTGAAAGAGCCGAGGAGGGCAATAACGCGGTAACGGGTTACCGCCTCTCTGCCTCCTGGGACAACCGCCATGCGCCGGCGATGGCGGGGATGGCGGCCCACCGGCGCTTCGATCCTTCCTGCCACGGGGCTGACCTTCCCGTAAACCAGGGCGATATATTCCCGCCGCACGGTGCGCGCCCGCAGCTGCGCCG
>CAZPET010000159.1:0-4953 GCA_964585625.1 uncultured Syntrophomonadaceae bacterium | reverse complement strand
CTGGCCAGCCGCTGGGGCAGCCGCTGCGGCAAATGGGAAGCCGACGTCCGGGAAACGGTTCCTTTAACGTAGTGCCCTTTTAACGAAAGATATTACTGCTTTGTTTTGAAAAATGCCCGGAGCGCCAGGCATTTTATTCTGAATACAAAAGACCCTCCTTAAAGCTGCTCCAGCCGCGGTAGAGTCTGCTCTAGGAGGGACCATGTAAAATATTATTCTATAGACCGAGGTACGCTTTCCGGACATGGTCGCTGTCCAGAAGATCTTCGCAGGAACCGCCGGAGACGATTCTGCCGTTTTCCAGAACGTAGGCCCGATCGGCGATCTCCAGGCTCTGTTTAACGTTTTGTTCGATTAGGAAGATGGTGATGCCGTTGTCGCGCAGTTTCTGCAGCATCTGGAACGATTCTTTAACCAGCTTCGGGGCCATGCCGTAAGAGAGCTCGTCGAACAGGCCCAGCTTGGGCCCGGACATGAGACAACGGCCCATGGCCAGCATCTGGCGCTCGCCGCCGCTGAGGGTCTTGGCCAGCTGCTTGCGCCGCTCCCTTAACAGCGGGAAAATTTGATAGACTTTTTCCAGATTATCCTTTTTCAGTTTCCAGGAGCTCTTGAGAAATGCGCCCATCTCCAGGTTTTCCAGGATGGACATATCGGGAAACAGCCGCCCTCCTTCGGGCAAGTAGGAAATACCCATCTCCACCACGGTGTTGGGAGGGGATCCGGTTATATCCCGGCCGAGAAAGGTCACGCTGCCCGAAGCCGGTTTTACCAGGCCGGTGATAGCGTTGAGAAGCGTCGTTTTGCCCGCCCCGTTGGCTCCCACGAGGGCGACAATTTCTCCCTCTTCCACTCTCAGGCATACATCCCACAATATCTGGACGTTACCATAAAAGACGTTCAGGTTTTTAACTTCCAACATGAGCTTGCTCTTCCTCTCCCAGGTAGATTTCAATCACTGTTTTGTCGGTGGAGATCTCAGCCGGGGTTCCCTCGGTAATTTTTTTGCCGTGATGCAGGACGATAATCCGCTTGCAGATAGTCATGATCGCTTTCATAACGTGCTCAATCATGATAATGGTGATCCCTTTACCTTGGATCCGGGTGACCAGCTCCATGGACTCGGACACTTCGGCCGGATTCAAACCGGCCATCAACTCGTCGAGGAGCAGCAGTTTGGGTTTGGTAGCCAGGGCCCGGGCTACTTCTACCCGTTTCTGGTTGACCAGGGTCAGGCTTCCCGCCGGGGTATCGCTCAACGCGGACAACCCGACGAAATCAAGAATCTCTTTAGTTTTCGCGGTCGCTTCGGGCCATGGTTTGGACTCCGATCCGAACAAGGCTCCCATCAGCACGTTTTGAAAAACGCTCATCTCGGGAAAAACTTTCACCGACTGAAAAGTGCGCACCAGCCCTTTCCCGCAGATATAATTTGGCTTCAAGCCGCAAATATTATCACCGTTAAAAACTATTTTTCCCGCATTGGGCACATATGTTCCGGAAATGAGGTTGAATAATGTGGTTTTACCGGCACCGTTGGGGCCGATCAGCCCCAGGATTTCGCCGCTTTCGACCTGGAAATCCACGCCGGATACCGCTGCCAGCCCGCCAAAGTTTTTAGTCAAATTTTCGACTTGGAGTATCTGCATGTTTTCCTCCTAAAAACTTCTTCCTTAATGTTTGAAACAGGCCGATGATGCCGTTGGGCAGATAGAGAATAGTAATTATCATCACTGTACCGAATAGAAACATATAGGCATAGGGAAACTTGGTAATGAGGATTTCCCGTAGATATGAAAAAACTGCGGCGCCCACCAGGGGGCCGAAAATATTGCCCATCCCGCCGAATATGGCCATTAAAGTCGGGAAAAAGGAATAATTTAAGTCAAAAGCTATAAAACAATCGATATATAGCAAACCTGTCGCCATGATCGCCCCTGTAAGACCGATGAAAAAGGAGCTGAGCGCAAAGGTAAACACTTTCAGTCTGACTACATTCACGCCGATATGGGCTGCCGCCTCTTCACAGCTGCCGATACAGGACATGGCCAGGCCGTACTTGGAACGTTTCAGCAAATAAGAAGTTAATATTAACAGTACCACTATAACCAATAAAATATAAAAAACCGTAGTGTCATCGATTCTAACCACGGGCCGCCCCCGCACACCGGCAATAGTTATTTCGTACCAGTGCATCACGTGCTTGATCAGCTCAACCGAACTCAGTGTAAAAATGGCAAAGTAGATCCCCCGTAACCTTAAGGTGATCGAGCCGATGATTAAAGCAAGCACAAGACTGGCCACACCTCCGCATAGAACCATAACCGGCAGGGGAAGCACTTTGCCCAACACTGCCGCGCTATAAAGACCAACACCGTAAAAAGCCGCCGTGGCCAGGGAGGTATAACCGGTAGGGCCGGAAAAAAGGGCCCAGCTCAAGGTTAGCGCGATAAACATTAAAATATTCTTCAACAGGACCACCGTGTAAGGCTTGCTAAAAAAAGGAACCGCAATTAACAGGGCCAGAACCGAAACCGCGATTACGGAAGATGCAATTTTTTGATTTTTAATTTTTAAATTCATTTAGCGCTACCTCCCAAAAATGCCCGACGGTTTTACCAGTAAAAGTATCATAAACACCAGGTAGTAAGCGGCCATGGTCAATCCCGGCTCGATACCGCTCACAATACTGCCGAAAATCCCCAGGAGAAAACCACCAACCAGGCTGCCCGGGATACTGCCGAGTCCGCCGAGGACAACCACAATGATCGCAATAATGGTGTTTTGCATTCCCATGGCTGTATTAATTTTAAAAGCCATGCTGAGCAACGTGCCGGCAAAGCCGGCCATTAAAGCGCCAAGGGCAAAGCAGATCGCCAGCATCCGGTTAATATTAACTCCCATCAGGGCGGCCGCGTCAGAATCCTGGGATGCGGCCCGGATTGCTTTACCAATACGGGTCCGGGTGAGAAACAGGTAGAAGAGAAAACAGATTACCACAGCCGTTACCATGATTACCAGCCGGTTGGCTGCAAAGCGGATCTCTCCCAGGTAAAACGAGTAAGGCATGAAAGAGTAACCTACAATGTTTCTACCCCAGATGAAAATGGCAATGCTCTGGATAACAAATAAAATTCCAAATGCCATCAACATGGAATTGCCTTCAAATGCCGCCGGAGAAGGGGTTCGATCTTTCAGGGTTCTAAAGAGGGACATCTGGATTAGATAGCCGAGCACAAACAATACCGGCCCCGCTACAGCGAGGCAGAAAAGCGGGTTTATGCCGAGGGAAGTATGAAGCATCCAGGTGATAAAGGCGCCGACCATGATAAACTCGCCGTGAGCGATGTTCAAAATGCGTGCCACCCCGTATTGCATGCTTAGCCCCACAGCGGTAATCGCATAAATACCTCCCAAGAGTAAACCGTTGATGAGTACATTAATGAAGGATACCATTTGGTCAACTCCCGTCCGGTAGTCTAACAAAGCAGGCTGTCCTACCGGTATTCCGCCGGCTCCGTGAAGTTGCCGGACCGCTTTAAGCGAAACCCTTCAGACAGCCTGCTTCTACTCAGTTGCCGCTAATTAAGCAAGGTTTATTTAGATGGCCACTTCGGCTTGGGAATCATCGGATCCGCGGTTGTTTTATCGGATGGAGCAACCACTTCAAAGATCCCGTCCTGCCACTGGCCAACCTGGCCGGGATAGCATTCGGCCGGGACGCCGCCGTTTTCGAACCAGAGTTCACCGATGACCGTATCGAATTTTTCCGTGGCAATGACATCCTTCAGCACGTCGTGATCAAGGGTGCCGGCCTTTTCGATGGCCTGTTCCAGAACTTGCAGTCCCGCATAGTAGATGGCCATTCCCCACCAGTCCATATTTCTCTCGCCCTGGTGTGCGATCAGGCGCTCCGCCAGGTCCTTAAGTGCGGTTGAACTATTCTCGTTCCAGGCACCCCAGCCCATGACCCCTTCTGTTGCTTCTCCATAAATGTTGTAGAAAACTTCAAAACAAGCGCCGGGGCCGAACAAGAGCACATCGGGGTTGTAATCAGCAGCCATGCACTCGTTCATGACGCCGAAGTTTTCGTCCGGGTAAGCACAGCATAGCAGAGCTTGAGCTTTTTTTGCTTTGACTTCTTCAATAATTGCTGAAACATCTTGAATCCCGAGAGGAATACTCGTGTTATAAACCAATTCAATACCGGCTTGCTCCAACAGCGGTACCAAATCGTCCCTGTACTCGATGCCATGCTGGTCTTCGATATAGATTATAGCCGCCGATTCAATGCCGTGTTCCTTCAGTAGATCTACCAATGGCGCTGCCTGGTGCGTGGCATAGTTAAGTAGGGAGAAGAAATAGGGCATCTCGGCCATTAGCGGTTCCAGCTCTTTGGCTCCGCCCTCGGCTCCGATTAATATGTAGCCATGATCGTTACAAATCTGGGCAGCGGCCTTCAGGAAAGCCGTGCTTATGGGCGCCAGCACAAAATCGACCTGGTCTTCGACCATCAATTTCTTCAGCAGGTTAGTCATGGTGTTCATGTCCGAAGTGTCATCGTATTTGATAAGTCGAACCGGCAGTTTTTTCCCATATTCTTCAACATAGATGCCGCCGCGCTCATTTACTTCATCGATCCACATGCGGTAAACAGGCCCAAAACAACTTACATCCTGAATGGAAAGGGGTCCGGTATACGACCTCGCCGCCCCAATGACAATCTCATCCTTGTCTTCAGCCGGGCCTGTTTCTTTATCTGCACAACCGCCGACAACCAGGGCAATCGAGAGGCAAACAACCAACGCTAAGAGAAAAAGAGCTTTTCTGGTCATGCGCTATACCCCCATCATAAAGTTGTAGTTCTTAAGCAACAGGGCCTACATTGACTTTTTCTTCTATCTCGGTAAATAACACCCCCTCACACGCAATCTTCCCTCTTTTTCCGACATC
>CAZPET010000158.1:0-4957 GCA_964585625.1 uncultured Syntrophomonadaceae bacterium | reverse complement strand
ATATTTGTATTCCCTACGTCAACGGCAAGAAGCATGCTTTTGATCTCCTGCGATAGACTTTTATTCAATATAACAGATGAACGTATCTTTGAAAAGAAGAATCTGGCTTTCGAAAGCCAAAGGTAATGTTATTGTTTATTCATGTGAGCGGCTGTCTTGAGGCCCTGGTTCCATTGGCGGCCTGCAGGCCATCTAATTTTTTTGCAGGAAAAGCTCTGTTATCGTCGAATTGTACCTGGCAATGCTGTCTCAGATTTGGAGGATGAGTGATGGTACCCTTTAGTAAAAGCAGTGGTCATAATTATCTGGTCTCGCTGATTATCCTGCTGGCAATCATCGCTGCGCTGGCAGCTGTGGCTTTTTTTCTGGCGTATTATTTGCCCGGAACATTTGCCGTGCCTCCGTTCAGTTATGAAACAAAAGAGCTCTACAGTTTCGAACCCTGGACCTTCAAACTAGATGATCTCGAGGTCTCTTATCCTGAAGGGGGCTTGATTTTACCCCTGTACCGGGATGAAAAACAGGAAGCAGCGATTATATTCGCTGATGGTGAATATAAATTTTCCGGACAGCCGCTGTCCGATCAGGACCCGGCCGGCATTTTCATGGTGATCAACGAAAAATTTTTTGAAGAGATCCGCGGCTGTGTCATCTTTTTACCATCCGATGATACGGAGACAAAACTCAAGGTAAATCGCATTTACGAACGGCAGTTGGGTCTACCGGTCATATGGAAAAAAGTAATCCCGCTCACTTTTGTCCCCGCTGCTGGTTCCACCTACTATTATTTTATTTCGGAAAGCGGAGAGTTGCTTTTGCCGCCGGTATTGAATGAGCATCCGAAGAAACTCTACGGCTCGCTGGGCCTTTATACTATCTTGACGATTATTGTTTTACTGATGATCACAATATTTTCTCTGGATCACCGCCCCTCCCGCTACTGGGAATCCCTTTATCAGACCCGTCCCGGGAAAACGGCCCTGAGATTGACTGCCGCAGTGGCGATCCTGGCGCTCGGCGGTGAGCTGCTGCCGATTTTAAGCGGTCTGCCGGAATATAGCCTTCTCTCCGGCTACGTCCTGGCGATAGCCTTGTTCATGATCCTGTCTTATTACAGAATTATTAAGGTTTGGGATATTGGGCTCAACCGGAATGCGCTGCTTAATGGATATTTTATGGCTATTGCCGTTGCGCTTATGTTCATGATCATTACCCGCGGGGTGCCCCAGCAGCTCTCTTTTACCGGTATAAAATCTGTCGCCGGCCTGGTTTACTCTATTTTCATTATCGGCCTGGCCCGGGAACTGGTCTGGCGCGGCTATATTCAGACCATCCTCGGCCGGCAGTGGGGCGCTGCCGCAGGCCTGCTGCTCACTGCTCTTCTGGCCGGACTGGTTCATTTTGCCACTGTGGCCCTGGCTTCACCGGGGTTGCTCTCCTACCCCTACACCCTGGTGGAACTGTTGATCCTGGCACCCGGCAGCGCCATCGTGTTGGGTTATTTGTACCTGCGCACAGAAAACATTCTTTGCTGTGCGCTGCTGCACGGACTTTTACTGAGCCTTTCATCATTGATCATTATTTGAAAGCGAGGTAACTGGTAATGATAGACCAAGAGAAAATTGCCCGCGCCGTGGAGATGATCCTTGAAGCGATCGGAGAAGACCTCAACCGGGAAGGATTACGCGCAACTCCGCAGCGGGTGGCGAAAATGTATGCAGAAGTATTTGCCGGCATGGAGCTGAACCCCCGGGAGCACCTCCGGACCTGTTTCTGCGAAAAACATGACGAGATGATCCTGGTGAAGGATATCCCCTTTTATTCAATGTGTGAACACCACCTGCTTCCTTTTTACGGTAAGGCCCATGTTGCTTACATCCCCGATCAGGGGCGGGTAGTAGGGTTAAGCAAGCTCGTCCGGGTAACGGACATTGTGGCCCGGCGTCCCCAGTTACAGGAGCGATTAACCAGCAACGTGGCTGACATTATCATGGATGAGCTGAAACCGAAGGGGGTCGCCGTAGTCGTAGAGGCAGAACACCTATGCATGAGCATCCGGGGCATAAAGAAACCGGGGGCGATCACGATTACCTCGGCGGTCCGCGGACTTTTCCGGACAAATCCCAGTTCGCGGGGTGAGGTCTTCACCCTGATTGAAAAGGGAAAAACCTAGTCTTCTGGATTGAGGAAATATGGGAAAAGTAAACCGGATTCTTTTTGACGACGAGTACCGCCTTTACCTGCAAAAAAACAAGGCTTTGGAAGAAGGCCGCTCCTTTTGCCATCACAATTTCGAGCATCTCCTCGCGGTGGCCCGGCTGACCTACCTGTTCTTGCTGGAAGAAGGGTGCCGCTTTATTTCCAAGGATATCGCTTACAGCGCCGGACTGCTCCATGATATCGGTCGCTGGAAGGAATACCAAGGCGGCGGGGATCACGCCGGCCACAGTGCCGCACTGGCCGGCTCCATTTTGGAAAGAGCCGGCTTTAATATTTCCGAACAGGAACTGATCTTGAAAGCCATCGCCCAGCACCGGCACATTACTCCACGTGAGCACCGTTCACCTTTAAGTGCTGCCCTGTGCAAAGCCGATGATATGGCCCGCCTCTGTTTCTCCTGTGCATCCCGGAAAGATTGCCGCAACGTGGACCGGCGCCCCCAGCGGGATGGATTGATTTATTAAGGGACCGAAAGGAAGATCTACAAATGAAAGCCTGTCTACACCATATCCAAAATCCCAGAACAGAGTTGACCTGTCGGGACTCATTGCCGCTGCGCTGCTGCAGCATCAAGCTCTGCGATGTCCCTTCCATGATCGTGCCGCTTATTGAGAGGGAAGGCGCTGCCCTGGGGGTGACAGTGGCCTCTGAAACCGGCCTCGATGATCTGATTCTGGCGGGAACAGAAAAATCGCTGGTTGGACTCTCGGAAAGATTGAAACATTTTGATGATAAAACTGCGGAAGGCGGCGAGCTTATCCTGGGACTGCTGAGAAGGGCACGGCGCAAGCTCCACGGCATGCTCCAGCTGGGCCGCTACCGCCTGCCCCTGGGAAAGAGAACCCTGATTATGGGTATTCTAAATGTTACGCCCGACTCTTTTTCCGACGGCGGTAAATTTAACAGTTTTTCTGCAGCGGTAGCCCGGGCGCACCGGATGGTGGAGGAAGGCGCCGATATCATTGATATTGGCGGTGAATCAACCCGCCCCGGCTACCGGGGGATCAGCGAAGCAGAGGAGCTGGCCCGGGTGATGCCGGTAATAGAAGCCCTGAAAGGCGACACCTCTTTCTCCGCGCCTCTCTCTATCGACACTTATAAGGCGGCCGTGGCCGGGGAAGCGCTGCAGGCCGGCGTGGAGATGGTCAATGATATCTGGGGTCTGAAGGCGGATCCTCAGCTTGGCGAGGTAACCGCCTCGTTCGGCGTTCCCATCTGCCTGATGCATAACCGCCACTCCAATGTATACTGCGACCTCGTTCCCGAGGTAATCTTTGAGCTGCAGGAATCCATTGACCTGGCCAGGGCCGCCGGGATTGCCGGCGACCGGATTATTATCGACCCGGGCATCGGTTTCGGCAAGGATCTTGACCAGAACCTGGCCGTGATGCACCGGCTGGCAGACTTCTGCGGGCTGGGCTATCCCCTGTTGCTGGGCACTTCGCGCAAGTCGATGATCGGGAAGACCCTCGATCTCCCTCCTGAGGAAAGGCTGGAGGGGACCGCGGCCACCGTCGCATACGGAATTGCTGCCGGAGCGGATATCGTCCGCGTTCACGATGTCAAAGAGATGCGCCGCGTTGTCCTGATGACAGACGCAATGGTGCGAAGATCTAATGGAGGCTTACAAGATGGCTGTGCTGATACAGGTTCGTGACATTACCTGCTACGGCTACCACGGCGTTCTCCCTGAAGAGCAGGCGCTGGGACAGGAATTCCGGGTCAGCCTGGAACTTAATCTCGATACGGCTGCACCGGAAACCGATCGGCTTGCTGAAACAGTTGATTATCGCAATGCGGTAGAAGTCGTCTGCCGGGTTATCGAGGGCCCCCCGCGGCGTCTGCTGGAGACGCTGGCCGAAGAGATCGCTGCCGGGCTGGTTAACCTGCATGGAGTCAGCGAAGTAAAGGTCTGCGTCTGCAAACCCCACCCGCCCATCCCCGCTGTTGGAGGCGGTGTAGCGGTTGAGATCCGCAGGTCCAAGGTCAGGGGACAGACCTGAAAGCGTACAAGGTAAGGGGACAGTCCTGCAAACATAGGACTGTCCCCATTGGATGTCCCCATCGGGATGGGATTTAGGGGGATATGTTTATGGCGTCAATTACCGAAGGTGTTAAAGTTCCTTGAAGGGGCGACGGATATGCCAACTGCCTGCATCAGCCTCGGCTCAAATCTGGGAGACCGGGTTGCATATCTAAAAGAGGCGCTGCTCAGGCTGGAGCGTGAACCGGTTTTGCTCCGTGCTGTCTCACCCCTTTACGAAACAGCTCCCGTGGGCGGCCCTACCCAGGGTCCTTTTCTAAACGCCTGCGCATCTTTCGATACGGATCTGCCCCCGGTGGCCTTGCTGCGCCGGATGCAGGCGATCGAAACTGCTTTGGGAAGAGTGCGCCTGGAGCGCTGGGGACCGCGGACGGCCGATCTGGACCTGCTGATCTACGGAAACGTGATCATGCGCACCCCCGCCCTGGAGCTGCCCCATCCGCGCCTGCACGAAAGAGATTTTGTTCTTGTACCACTTGCCACAATTACCCCTGCGCTGATCATACCGGGTCTCTCCATAACCGTAGAAAATCTGCTCAAAGTAAGGCCTGCACCGGCCGGTGTAAGGCTTTACCGGAAGAACTGGCGCTAAAAATCACCGGCTATTTCTGCAATCAGGCATCACATTTTCCAGTCTCATAAATAAACGGGACGGATTACCGGTTGATATCCCGGTCCCGTCCCGCGACACTT
>CAZPET010000157.1:0-4969 GCA_964585625.1 uncultured Syntrophomonadaceae bacterium | reverse complement strand
GCGGATGCCTCTGAATTCAATTGCCACTTGTCACAAAACTACAGTTATGAGAGAATAGAACCATTAAACCTGAAACAGCGGCAGCTCTTAAGAAAAGGTGTGATTGCATGGCACTAGTCGTACAAAAATTCGGAGGCAGCTCCCTGGCAACGCCGGAACATATCCACCGCGTTGCCCGGATCATAGCGAAAACCAAAAATAGCGGCAACCGGGTCGTGGTCGTGGTCTCGGCCATGGGCGGCGAGACGGACCGCCTGCTAAACCTGGCCCGCGAAATATCGGCAATGGAGTTTGAGCGCGAACTCGATGCCCTCGTCGCCACCGGTGAGCAGGTCAGCGCAGCCCTGGTGGCGATGGCCCTGGAAAGCCTGAATGTCCCCGCCCGTTCTTTCCTGGGACTGCAGCTGCCGCTGCTGACCGATGAGCAGCATACCCGGGCGCGCATCATGAACATTTCAACGGAGCAGTTGAGAAAAACCATGGACCGGGACATTGTCCCGGTAGTGGCCGGTTTTCAGGGGGTCAACGCCAACGGTGATATCACCACCCTTGGCCGGGGGGGCTCCGACACTTCTGCGGTAGCCCTGGCCGCAGCGCTCAAGGCCGATGCCTGCGAGATTCACAGCGACGTCGACGGGGTCTACACCGCCGACCCGGCGATCTGCCCGCGGGCCCGCCACCTGCGCCGGATCACCTACGGCGAGATGCTGGAGATGGCCGACATGGGCGCCAAGATACTGCAGATCCGCTCCGTGGAGTTGGCCCGAAAGTTCAAGGTCCCCTTGCTGATCAAATCATCTTTTGGCAGTGACAAGTGCACCTGGATCGTCGAGGAGGAGATAAACATGGAAAGCGCAGTCATCAGCGGGATCATTCTCAGCCGCAACGAGGCCAAGTTATCCGTTATCCGGGTCCCGGACCGCCCCGGGGTGGCCTACCGCATTCTGTCCCCGCTGGCGGAAGCATCCATCAATGTGGATATGATTATCCAGAACGCGAGCACCGACGGGTATACCGACTTTACCTTCACCGTGCCGAAGACAGAACTGGCTAAAACCCGGGAGCTGGTGGAGCAGGTTATCGAGGAGATCGGCGCCCGGCAGCTCTGCACCGACGACAGCATCGTCAAGGTATCGGCCGTCGGGTTGGGAATCAAAAATTGTCCCGGCGTCGCCGAGCGGATGTTCAGGACGCTGGCCGGGGAAGGAATCAATATCCAGATGATCAGCACATCGGATATCCGCATCTCCTGCGTGATCGAGGCCAAGTACGGCGAGCTGGCGGTGCGGGTGCTGCATGACGCCTTTGAGCTGGAAAAAAACAACAACGAGCGCGCAGATAACCGCTCCTAATAAATCGCCAGCGGGCGCTCGTCATCGATGACGGTGCGGTTCTCGGACAGCGCCCGCCGGATATTCTTCGGCAGGCGGAAAAGTCCCTCGTGCGTCTCCCCGTCGTAGAATTTAAGCTGGTGCGCCACCGCGGCCAGCCGTCGATCCACCTCTTCGCGATCCAGCACCAGGGGGTCATGGAGGTCGGAGGCGATAATGAAGCCCCAGGAGCTGTCAAAAGAGGGAACATGCGTATGATAAGAGCGCAGTTTTCTAAAAACCTGGCGCAGCGTGTTGCGCACGGCGGCATGAATGTCCATGTAATCGAGACTTAAACCGCCGGCCTGGACAGCGAGGATACCGCCCGGCGCAAGCCTCTTTTTTACTATTTCATAAAACTGGCGGGTAAAGAGCAGGTATGAAGGCCCCGCTTCAGCCGGTTCGGTCAGATCGCTGATGATTATATCGAACTGTTCTTCAGTTTCCTCGAGATAGCGCCGCGCATCCATGAAGTTAAGCTCGACCCGCGCGTCCTCAAAGGAGCCCCGGTGCCACTGCTCAAGGTGCTCGCGGCAAAGATCCACCACCTGCTGGTCTATATCCACCATCATGATCCGCTCCACCCGGGGATAGCGCAGGATCTCGCGCAGCCCCGCTCCCTCGCCGCCGCCGATAACCAGGATCCGCCGCGGCTCAGGATGCAGCACCATCGCCGGGTGAATCAGGGCCTCGTGGTAGATATACTCGTCGAAAGCCGCCGACTGGACTTTCCCGTCGAGGATCAGCACGCGGCCGTATGTCACCGTGTCCACTATTTCAACCTGCTGGTAAGAAGTCTTGCCGCTGTATAGATAGCGCTTGATCGCGAAAAAGCAGCCGGAATGCGGATCGACATATTCGATATACCAGTTCCATTGTTCAGGGATCGTCACTACCCCCTATTACAGTAATTTTGACCGCAGCGGGGAATCGGATCCCACCGGGCCCCTGCCTCAGGCAAAATTCTCCTTCCCCCGCTCTTCTATTTCTTTTCCCCCGGCAATAAAACCTTTTTTATATACGGCCCCGGCGCCCGCACGTATTGAGAGGTGAGATGTGAGAAGTTTGAAATGAAAGGGGATAGCGCTATGTGAAAAACATCGTATGCTTTGTACAAGGGGCGAACCTTGTTCGCCCTCTGGTGCAACACATATACCTCTAAATCGTAGGGGCGAACTTTGTTCGCCCGCTGTTGTTAAAACAAATTGCCTTTAAATTCTTAGGGGCGAGTCATCCCTCGCCCTGGGCTCCATAAATTTAGCAGCTGCAATCGCCGCACTGCGAGGTCGGATCGGCCGGCGTAACAGAAAATCCCTTGCGAATGCCGGTATGGTAGTCGATCACTTTTCCATCCACGTAAGCGGCGATCCCTTTTTCATAGGTAAATTTAAGCCCGGCCACCTCTTCAACCAGATCTTTCTGATCGTCGATTGACTCTTCCAGAGTCAGCCCGAAACGGGGCCCGCCTCACCCCACACCGCTCACATAAAGGCGGATCGCGGCTTCCTCAATATTCTCGCGCTCTATAATTTCCTTTAACTGAGCCGCTGCCTTTTCAGTAACCGTAAGCATGACCAGAACCCCCTTTCTCCTGTGAACACTTTAAAGAATAGTATTCGGTTAATATTTCTTAATTCCTTTCTTTCCTCAAGTAAGATAGATTCCCCCTCAGATGATTTTATCCTGCTTTCAATTAAATATCACAACAGCATGCAGCATATAAATAAATAGCGCCATGTAAGCTAAATATGTTTTTGTTTTTAAATCCCCTTTGCCGTCAAACATCCTTGAAAAAGAGGTTGGCTGAACGTGGCTCACTCCCGGAAAATAAGAGTGATCGTGTTTCCTCCATCTACCTGGCCGCTCCTGGTCCTGCTGGCGCTATTCATATTTTCCGCAGCAGCTCTCACCCTTTCCCCATCTGCCGGCCTGGTATCACTATACTACGGCAGCCCCCTGAAAGGAGTCACCGTGGCCATAGATCCGGGCCATGGAGGGATCGATCCCGGGGTCCATTTTGAGTCTGTAATGTTGGAAAAGGAGATCGTTCTGGAGATAGGGTTGGAGCTGCGCCGGTTGCTGGAGCAGGCCGGAAGCCGGGTGATGATTACCCGGGAAAAGGACGAAGATCTAAGCCGCCATTTTCCCGACGACACCCTGCCCCGCCACCGGCGCGATGTGCGGGGCCGGGTTAAATTGATCAACGCATCGGCGGCCAACCTCTCCATCAGCCTGCATATCAACTCGATCCACGACACCAGCGTCAGGGGGCCGATCGCCTTCTACGCCGGGGGGAATCCGGAAAATAAGCGCTTGGCTGAAGCCGTCCAGAAAAATATCAATCCGCTTTTCAGCGCAGACGCCAAACCGGGCCAGCTGGTGCACCAGCATCCGCAGGAAAGTAACGCTTTTTATATTTTAAATGAGGCCGACATGCCCTCCGTGCTGCTGGAGACGGCATTCATGACCAGTCCCGATGACCGCGAGCTGCTCAGAAGCAAATCTTTTCGAAAGAAAATTGCCCGGGTAATTTTTGTAGGAGTGGTTGATTATATCTTTGGGAAAGATGATGAGGGGCTGCTCCCGGAACAGCAAGATTGATCATCCCGTGGCAAGTTACTGCTTCCTCTCCAGGTATACACAGAGCGCCAGGCCCGATTCCTTCCATTCCTGCGCCGCCTCCACCCCGATATAGCGGTAATGCCAGGGCTCATACTTGTACCCGGTAATCTCCTGGGCGCCCTTGGGGTAACTCATGGCAAAGCCGTAGTTGTGAGCGTTTTTTGCCAGCCAGGCGTGCACTTCGGCGCCGCCAGTTTCATCGATGTTGAAATCAAGCGTTGTCCCCAATTGGTGCTCCGACTGCCCCGCCCGGGCGCTGTATGTATTGGCCTTCGCTTCACCGTCTTTTGCAGCCCAGTAGTTAAAAGTACTGACCTGCGTATCATAACTCCGGTAAGCAGAGGTCACTGTCAGCAGCACCCCGTCAGCATCTTTCGCCGCCTGCCACATCTTCTTCAGCTGTTCTAAAGGTTCGCGGCGCAGGTAATACTGCTCCTGCCGCCGGTCAGGGTGTATTATCTCACCCGGAATCAATTCAAGATCGGTGGGCGCATAGCGGCCCAGGGTGGTCTGCTTGGTCACGAGGGCGAAAAGGTTGCTGCCGTCAACAACCTCAAATGAGTCACCCGGCGGGACAGCCGGCGGCTCCTCCGGCCCGGGCGCGTCAAGCTGCGGGTTTTCATCCAGGTCCGGCGTTTCGGGCGGCGTTTCGCCAACGGGATCAGGCGTTTCTGCCGGCGGCAGCGGCTCCTGCTTACCCGGTTCATCGGGTTTCGGACCGGCCTGGGCAAACAGATCTGACTGATAAAGATAGGTTGAAATAAGGATCACCAGAGAGGCACACAGCAAAAATGCTGCAATGCGCTTTATTTTTTGAATCCTCTTTAGTTTACGTTTCCGCCTGGCCGTTTGACTCCGCCTTCTTTCGGTCAATTATTGCGGCGCTGACTTATTTCGACATTTGACTTTTTGATCCCTGTTTAGTGGATTAATTATTTGCTCACCTATCATGAACCGCTTACCGGCGGCCTATACCT
>CAZPET010000156.1:0-4976 GCA_964585625.1 uncultured Syntrophomonadaceae bacterium | reverse complement strand
ATGCAGGGGGTCTCCATCAGCGAACCGTTGAACGCCGGCCCGACAACGGCATTGAAGGAGCGCTCGACCATGCGGTAGATCCCCACTGCCTGGTAGTATTCGCAGACCGAAAGGCAGCGCCGGCAGCGGATACACTTGTCCGGCTCCCGCACCACCGAGGGAGAAAGGTCGTCGATGGGAAAATGGTTGCGGCTGCCCTCGATCCGCAGGTCCCTGATCCCGTATCGTTTGGCCAGGCGCTGCAGCTCGCAGTTAAGGTTGCGCTCGCAGGTGAGGCACTCGAAGGGGTGATCGGAGAGCAGCAGCTCGATCATCTGCTTGCGGGCGGCGAGCACCTCCGGAGTATGGGTATAGACCCGCATCCCGGCAGCGGCCGGAAGCACGCAGGAGGCGTCCATGGTCGGCCTTCCCTCCACCTGCACCAGGCAGACACGGCAGGCGGCGGGGGCGTTCAGATCTTTTAAGTAGCAGAGCGTGGGGATATCGATGCCGGCCCGGCGGGAGGCCTCAAGAACGGTGGCCCCCTCCTCCACCTCCAGCTCCCGGTCATCGATCCACAGCTTCAGCTTCGGCACGGGGCGCCCCTCCCTTGGTGATCGCATCGAACGGGCATTCTTCGAGGCAACGGAGGCAGTCGCTGCATTTCTCGAGATCTATCTCGTAGGGAGCTCCCTTTTCACCGCTGATCGCCTCCACCGGGCAGATCCGGGCACAGATGC
Source organism: uncultured Syntrophomonadaceae bacterium (assembly GCA_964585625.1). Classification (GTDB taxonomy): domain Bacteria; phylum Bacillota; class Dethiobacteria; order DTU022; family DTU022; genus JAAZIN01. Next base: position 4,257 of record CAZPET010000156.1, on the reverse strand, counting down.
CACAGGCTTTGCATATCTCAGGGTTGATCTGCGGCCGCACAAGGTTCCGGCAGACCCCGGCGGGGCAGCGTCGCTCCCTGACGTGTGCCAGGTACTCGTCGCGAAAGAGGCGCAGGGTGCTGAGAAGGGGATTGGGCGCGGCACGGCCCAGGCCGCAGAGCGATCCGTTCTTCATCAGCAGGGCCAGCTGCTCCAGGATCTCCAGGTCCCGCTCCTCCCCCTTCCCCTCCGTGATCTTTTGCAGGAGTTCCAGCATCCGCTTGCTCCCGACCCGGCAGGGGGTGCATTTGCCACAGGATTCATCCTGGTTAAAGTCGAGGTAAAAACGGGCCAGGTCGACCATGCAGCTTTCTTCATCCATCACGATGAGCCCCCCCGAGCCGATCATCGAGCCGGCTTCGCGCAGGCTGTCGTAATCCATGGGGATGTCGAGAGAGCTCGCGCCCAGACAGCCTCCGGCAGGACCGCCGGTCTGGGCGGCTTTGAATCGCTTGTTGCCGGGGATGCCGCCGCCGATTTCAAAGATGATCCGGCGCAGCGTTGTCCCCAGGGGAACCTCGACCAGTCCGGTATGTTTCACCTTGCCGGCGAGGGCAAAGACCTTTGTCCCCCGGCTTCCCTCGATGCCCAGCCCGGCAAAGCGTTCGCTCCCGTGCAGGACGATGAGGGGGATATTGGCCAGCGTCTCTACGTTGTTGATCAGGGTCGGTTTTCCCCAGAGCCCTTTTTGGGCTGGAAAGGGCGGTTTCGGCTCGGGGTCGCCGCGGGTGCCGTGCAGGGATGAGATCATGGCGGTCTCCTCACCGCAGACAAAAGCTCCCGCGCCGGTGCGGATCTCGATATCAAAGGAAAACCCTTTTTCGAGGATGTTGTTACACAGAAATTTTTTCTGCCGGGCCTGGGCAATTGCCTCCCGGCAGCGGCGCAGCGCCACCGGGTATTCCGCCCGGACATAGATGTAGCCGCGGGCTGCGCCGACGGCGAAGCCCGCGATGATCATCCCCTCAATAACGCTGTGCGGATCCCCCTCCAGGATATTGCGGTCCATGAACGCTCCCGGATCACCCTCGTCGGCGTTGCAGATGACAAACTTCTCATCACTTTGTGCCCTTCGGACCGTCTCCCACTTGCGCCCGGTGGGGAAGCCGCCGCCGCCGCGGCCGCGCAGGCCTGAACTTTTAACCTCGTCAATAACCTGCTCCGGGCTCATCTCCGCCAGGGCCCGCGCCAGGGCGGCGTAGCCGCGGTATTTCAAATAGTCGTCGATATGGGCCGAAATTACCCCGCAGTTGCGCAGCACCAGCCTGGTCTGCTCCCGGTAAAAAGGCATCTCCTCGCGCCGCCGGATAATCTCATCACTGCGCGGATCGCGGTGCAGCAGCTTTTCGACAATCCGGCCGGCTATAATATGCTCCCGGACTATGGTCCTCGCGTCTTCGGGAACAAGTTTCTGATAGACAATCCCTTCCGGGTAAACGATCAGCGAAGGTCCCAGGCTGCAATCGCCGATACAGCCGATAACCTCGACCGGGACCTCATCGGTAAGCCCTTCTTTTTGCAGCTCCTCATCGAGGGCTTCTTTCACCCGGCGGCAGCCCAGCGAGCTGCAGGGGATGCCGCCGCAGATAAGAATGCGGTGATCGGTTTCGGGCCTGATCCTTTCCTGGACAAGTTCTTCTACTAAGGTGTTCATTTCTCTTCCAGCTCCTCCAGAAGCTGCGGCAGCCGGTCAGGGCTCATTTCCCCGTGCAGCTCATCCCCGGTTTTGATCACCGGGGCCGCGCTGCAGGCGCCGACGCAGCGCGTCGTGGCGATGCTGAAAAGGCCGTCCGATGAAAATTTCCCCGGCCCGGCGCCGCACCGGTCCTGCAACTCCCGCAGCAAATTCTCCGCGCCTTTAACATAACAGGCGGTCCCCATGCAGACCTCGATGCGGTGTCTTCCCGAAGGGACGGTGGAAAAAAGCGAATAGAAGCTGACCACGCTGTAGACTTCGGCCAGGGGAATGGTTAACTCGTTGGCCACGTGGATCATTACCTTGCGGGGAAGATAGCCGAAGATATCCTGGGCCTCCTGCAGGGCGGCAATGAGGACGCCGGGTTTCCCTTTATATTTTTCCAGGGTTGCGCTTAACCGGTCGTAGAGTTCTTTCTCTTGGGCATGTTTGACAGCCATCCGGGCTTTTCCTCCCGTTGGTTTCTATCCCTAGGCTGACACCGGCCAGGGTGGAGCATACCTGGAAAATAACGTCACGAACCGGTGCTCTTTTAATGCATTATTTCTATCTTAACTAATAAAAATGAAAACGAAAGGGCATCAACCGTTTTCTGGTGTTCGAAGATGAAGGAGGTTTTATAGAATGAACTCGCAGGCGCGCTTTTCAGTGCAGCAGCTGACGCGGGTGGCCCTGCTGCTGGCATTGACTCTCTCCGTGCAATACCTGCGCCTGCCCACCCCGGTGACCGGGCCGCTGGTCAACCTTATGCTGATCCTCTCCACCGCCGTGGCCGGCACGGCCGGAGGCGTGGGGATCGGCCTGCTCACCCCCTGGGCGGCGCTTCTGTTAGGGATTATCCCCCCCGTCCTCGCCCCGGCGATTCCATTTATCATGGCCGGCAACGCCGTTTACTGTTTCTGTTACGGAGCGCTGGCTGAAAAAATAAAAGGCGGCCCCTTGATCGGAATAATCCTGGGAGCCGTCTTGAAGTTTGCCGTTATTGCCGGGGCCGCCCGCTACCTGCTGGCGCTGCCCACCCCGGCCGCAGAGGCGCTGCTGCTGCCCCAACTGCTCAACGCCCTCATCGGCGGCGGCGCAGCGCTGCCGCCTGCTCATTACCTGCGCCGCATCCTCCACCAAAGTTAGTTGACACGGTGCCAGGCACCAAAACAACTAACTAGAGGTTGTTGGCGTCGATAATCTGCTGCACGCTGATGCCGTAGCGGCGGGCGATGCTGTAAAGAGTGTCCCCGCTCTGCACGGTATGGGTGACCTGCCCGCTTGAACCCGGCGGCGGAAGCATCCGGTCGACTGTCGTGAAGCTGTAACCCCGGCTGCGCAACCCTTCGATGATCCTGGGCAGCGCTGTCACCGTATCGGCGCCGCCGACATGCATCAGGACAATCCCGTTGTTCGAGGCGTTGTTTAGAGTCCGGTTAACAATAAAATCCACGTCGATATAGGTCTGCTTTCCACCCACATTTCTCGTGTTTCCTGCATCCCAGTCCAGGGTATCGATCGTCCACATGATCGTATAGGGGTAGCCTTCTTCTGCCAGGATCGTCAATAATTGGTTATTGTATTCCCCATAAGGCGGGCGAAAAAGATAGGACCTTACTCCGCAGATATCCTGGATGATCTGCGTGGATTGACGCAACTCTGTACGGATTTCGGCGGCGCTCATTTCGTTCATATGCGGGTGGGTCAGGGAGTGATTGCCCATGGTATGGCCCCGCCGGGCGATCTCCCGGCCGAGATCCGGATGGTCTTTCAACCATAATGCCCGGGGGAAGAAGGTCGCCTTGACCTCGTATTGGTCGAGCACGTTTAGAAGGGGGATCGTTTGCTCATAGAGCCATCCCGAATCAAAGGTCAGGGCAATCTGCTTACCACCTGAAGAAATAGTTCCGCTTGTAATCACTTTGGAAATAGAGCTGCCGCCTCCGCCGGTGACAGGGATAGTCAAAACCTGTCCGATGTAAATGACCGGATCTTCTCCTGGACCATCTGGACCCGGTTGTGGCTCGACGGGTTCTTCTTCGCCCGGCTCAGAAGGTTCACCGCCGGGTATTTCTTCAACAGGCTTTTCTCCGGGGTTTTCATCACCGGGTTCTCCAGGTGCCTCCGGCCCGTCATCCCCGTTGGGCGGAACCGTCATCTCTCCGATACCGAACCACTGCCGCAACTTTTCACCGGTACCGCCGGTGGAAAGTGCATAGCCTGCCGCAAATAACAACGGTACCAGAATCAGGACCAAAAGAATCATCCAGCTCTTTGTATTCTTTTTTCTCGACAAAACGTCACCTCCCCGTTTAATCGATCATAACAAATAAACTTTAAAAATATGTTTTTTTTGTGAGTTCGTTTATTAAATTGACTTCAAAAGAGCTATTATTCACAGCGGAGCTCTTGTTTTATCCAGTATTATTAAAACATCTTCCCCTGGATTAGTAAATTAAAATTGATCTTGTTATAATCAGGATAGCAAACCGGGGATTAAGGCTGAGCGGAGGCAGATTCTTGGCAAGAAGCGACGGAAA
>CAZPET010000155.1:0-4985 GCA_964585625.1 uncultured Syntrophomonadaceae bacterium | reverse complement strand
TGCGCCTCGTCATGTTGCATCTCGCCTTTCTCCACCAGCATATCGATGAACTCATCGGTCTTCTCTTTGCTGATGATCAGCAAACCAAGGGTGGCGGATATAAAGTCATCAAACACCGCAGCCACTTCCTTTCAGTTGTTCACTGACTCTATTTTACCTTATTCCGCACAAATATTTAAGTGTCCGGCTACTCTGAGCGCTCACAAACCCCGGGTATAAACTGTGCTCAGCCCGTTTCCCCCGAAGAATTCTGGCCCTTCGGGGGTCTTTTCTGATCATAGAGGTAGTCTTCATAGATATACATCAGCTCCTTGTCAAACAGCGGCCGCTTCAGATCAACGGCGGCGCTTCTCACCGCGCTGAGAATATCGTTGGCCTCCTCATTTGAGAGGGCGATACCGTACTCTTCAAATTTCATTTTTACCGCCTTGCTGCCGGAGTGCTTGCCGATGATGATCTGGCGCTGCATTCCCACCTCCTCGGGGCTGAAGACCTCGTAGGTTTCCGGGTTCTTCAGGACGCCGTCGGCGTGGATCCCCGATTCGTGGGCAAAAGTATTTGAGCCGACAATCGGCTTGCCCGGGTAAAGGGGCCTTCCGGAGGCCCTGGCCACATACTCGCACAGGTTCAAGAAATCTTTCGTGTTCACCCCAAGGTTTACCCCGAAAAGGAACTTCAGCGCCATGGCCACCTCCTCGAGGGCGGCATTACCCGCTCTCTCACCCAGCCCGTTTACCGTCACGCCGATGAAGCGCGCCCCCGCCTTGATCCCGGCCAGCGCATTCGCCGTGGCCATCCCGAAATCATTGTGGGTATGCATCTCCACTTCCATGCCGGTAACGTCGATGATCCTGCTGATCACCTCGTAGGTCCGGAATGGCTCCAGCACACCGACAGTGTCGCAGAAGCGCAGCCGGTCCGCGCCGGCAGCCTGGGCCTCCCTGGCGAACTTGATCAGAAAGTCGATCTCGCTTCGCGAGGCATCCTCGGCGTTGACCGAAACGTAGACCCCTGCGTTCTTTGCGTATTCCACGGTCCTGGTCATATTTTCAAGAACCCACTCCCGCGATGTGCGCAGCTTGTGCGTGATATGAATATCCGAACTCGAGATGGAGACGGCGACAGCATCGACACCGCATTCAAGCGAATTCTGGACATCGCCGACATTGGCCCGGTTCCAGGCCATGATACTTGCCTGCAGTCCGTAGGAAGCAATCTGCCTGATCGATTCTTTCTCGTCACCACCCATTACCGGGATACCCGCCTCGATCTGGTGCACTCCGAGATTATCCAGCATCCTGGCGATGCGCAGCTTCTCCCGGTTTGAAAAAACTACGCCGGCGGTCTGCTCACCGTCGCGCAGGGTAGTATCGACTAGCATAACGGAACCTTTTTTTAAACCGTCATAAAAACGTTTCATCGGCTTCTCTCTCCTTTCCGGCGACGCCACCGGCCGCCGCGGCATCCGTTAGCGAATTTCGCCGGATCCGAAAATAATATATTTCAGGCTGGTCAACGCTTTCAGGCCCATCGGCCCGCGCACATGTAATTTCTGTGTGCTGATCCCCATTTCAGCGCCGAGGCCGAACTCGTAGCCGTCGGTAAAGCGGGTGGAAGCATTGACGTAAACCGCCGCCGCGTCAACACGGTTCAGAAAAGTGCGGGCGCGGGCATAATCGCTGGTCACAATGGCCTCGGAATGCATCGTCCCGTAGCGGTTGATATGGGCAATGGCTTGCTCCAGGCCCGCCACCACTTTCACCGCCAGGATCAGGTCGAGGTATTCGGTCGCCCAGTCTTCTTCGGAAGCCGGCTTCACCGACGGGTTGTATGAAGCGGCGCGCGGACAGCCGCGCAGCTCCACCCCGGCCTCAAGCAACTTAGGCAGCACAATCGGTAAAAATTCATCCGCAACGGCTTCATGCACCAGCAGGGTCTCAACAGCGTTGCAAACCCCCGGTCGCTGCACCTTGGCGTTTAGGGCGATTGCCGCCGCCATTTCCAGGCCGGCGCCCTCGTCAACATACAGATGGCAGTTGCCCGCCCCGGTCTGAATTACCGGAACGGTGGCGTTCTCGATAACCGTTTTGATCAGCGAGGGGCCGCCGCGCGGAATCAACAGGTCCACCAGCCCGTTCAAACGCATCAACGTGCGGGCGGCCGAACGGTCGGTATCCTCGATCAGCTGGACCGCGGCCTCCGGAAGCCCCGCCGCCCGCAGCTGCTCCTGGATAATCCCGACCAGGCAGATGTTCGATTGGATCGCTTCGGATCCGCCGCGCAGGAGCACGGCGTTTCCCGATTTGAGGGTCAGGCCGGCGGCGTCAACGGTGACATTGGGGCGGGCCTCGTAGATTATCCCCACCACCCCCAGGGGTACGCGGACCTCGCCGATCTGCAGCCCGTTTGGCCGCAACCGCATCCCGGCAACCTCTCCAACAGGATCTTCGAGAGCGGCAATTTCCACCAGACCGCCCGCTGCGGCGGCGATCCTCTCTTCGTTCAGCAGAAGGCGATCGTATAGCGCCTCACTGTAACCGGGACTGCTCCGGTAAAGCTGCAAATCCTCAGCGTTCGCTTTAATAATTTTTTCACTTTGCGCGTTCAAAGCCGCCGCGATCAGCCGCAGCGCATTATTTTTGGCCTCCGTGGGAATTCCGGCCAGTATAGCAGCGGCAGCGCGCGCACTTTCAGCCCTGGCCACTACTTCGGGATGCATACCCGAACCCTCCTCTCCTTTGTTTGTTCAAGTATCATCATGATGTTGATTGTATTCATAAACGACAAGATTGTCGCGATGAATCACTTCGTCACCGGCCTCTCTGCCGATCAGGCGGACGATATCGCTGCTGGAATGTTTCTTGATCAGAGAGAGCTCCTCTGAAGAAAAGTTGCACAGACCGCGGGCGATCTCCCGGCCACCCCGGTCGTGGACGGCAATCAGGGCCCCCTGTTCAAAAGAACCTTCGACGCTGAGCACCCCGACCGGCAGAAGGCTCTTCCCTGCTCCGCATAGCGCTCTTTTGGCTCCGTCGTCCACGGCGACACTGCCCTGTACGAGCCGTCCGTAGGCGATCCAGCGTTTGCGGCGGTTCAGGTAACTTTTCTGCGGATAAAAATATGTCCCCGGATTCTCACCGCTCAAGATCCGGTTCAGCACACCGGGTGTCTTTCCGCAGGCGATAAACATCCCCACCCCTGAATTGGCGGCAATTTCGGCGGCCTGCAGCTTGGTGACCATCCCGCCTGTAGCCAGCTCGTCGCCGGTTCCGGCGGCGCACTTCTTAATTTCCGGCGTGATCGCCTTCACTTCCGGAATCAGGCGGGCCCGGGGAGAAAGCCGCGGATCGGCCTCGTAAAGACCCGCTGCGGTCGTCAGGATCACCAGCAGGTCGGCGTCGCAAAGTCCGGCCACCAGGGCCGAAAGGCGGTCGTTATCCCCTAATTTGATCTCCTGGACCGAGACGGTGTCGTTTTCATTGATTATTGGCACCACACCCCAGCGCAGCAGGGTGAGGATGGTATTGCTGGCATTAAGGTAACGGCTCCGGCCGGCAAAGTCGGCGCGGGTAAGCAATATCTGCGCCACCACCTGGCCGTACTCCAGGAAAAACTTTTCATAAAACTGAATCAGCACACCCTGCCCCACAGCTGCGGCAGCCTGCTTCTCGGGGATGGTTTCCGGGCGGCGCTTCATCCCCAGACGCCCCATCCCGGCCCCGATAGCTCCCGATGAGACCAGGACAATCTGCCGCCCCTGGTTCTTCAAGTCGGCCAGCTCGCGGACCAGCCTCTCGATGTAAGCGAGGTTCAGCTGGCCGGTATCATGGGTGAGCAGCCTTGTACCGACCTTCACCACGATCCGCTCTGCCGCGGCGGGACCAAAATCCGTCTTACTCACGGTTCAACTCTCCCGACCGCTGAGCTGCCGCCTTGACCGCCTTGATCAGATCGCCCCTGAAACAGCCCGATTCCAGAACCGCCAGGGCGGCGGCGGTCGTTCCCGCCGGTGAAGTCACGGCGTTGCGCAGCTCCACCGGGTGGCGGCCGCTTTCCAGGACCATCCGGGCGGCGCCGAGAACCGTCTGCACGGCCAGCGCTGCGGCAGTCTCGCGGTTCAGCCCCACGGTCACCCCGGCATCGATCAGGGCTTCGATAAAGAGGTAAACATAGGCCGGGCCGCTGCCGCTCAGGCCGGTTACCGCATCCATAAGCTTTTCGGGAACCGGGACGATCAGCCCCAGATGGCCGAGCAGCTTCCTGACCTCGGCGGCTTCGTCCGGGTTCACCGCTTTCCCGGCGCTCATGGCGATAGCCCCTTCTCCGATAAGGCAGGGGGTATTGGGCATCAGGCGGATGATCTTGCTTCCTGCCGGCAGGCGCTCTTCGTAAAACTTGATCGTTACGCCGGCAGCCAGGGAGATGAGCAGGTGCCCTGCGGGCTGGAAAAGGTTGGCCCATGCGCCTGTAGCGGCGGCAACATCTTGCGGCTTGACCGCCACAAAAATATAGCGGCAATGCTGAAGAAGCTGCTCCGGGCTTGATGCCGTCTGAACGCCCAGTTCGTTGGAGAGTAAATCTATATTTTGCCTGTCGAGATCATAAATCCACAGATCTGCAGGCACGATCTCTCCGGAAGCGATCATCCCCCGGGCCAGCGCCGTTCCCATGGCGCCGCAGCCGATAATACCGATACCGGATAAACCCACGCTCATGCTCCTCCTCGTGAAGGTGATTAAATTTCATTTTATAATAATGTTGCCGTCTGTGCAATACGGCAAAATGAATAATCCGGCGCCGGGCCGGGTATAATTCACCGGATTGACGCATGCCTGAAACGGCTGCCGCCGGCCTCGCGCGGCGCTGCGTGAACTGTTTGACAAAATCAAGATGCTGGATTAAAATATGGGCAGCAGGGGAGTAGCTCAAGTGGTAGAGCACTGGTCTCCAAAACCAGGGGCTGCGGGTTCGAGTCCTGTCTCCCC
>CAZPET010000154.1:2666-4987 GCA_964585625.1 uncultured Syntrophomonadaceae bacterium | reverse complement strand
GCTGCTTCGCTGATCACCGCCGGAGCGGTCTCGGTCAGCGGGATGATCGGCTTTGTCGGTCTGATCGTGCCCCATGCCATGCGGATCATCATCGGGCCGGATCACCGCTACCTGTTTCCGGCGGCGCTTCTCGGCGGGGGTATCTTCCTGGTAGCCGCCGATACCTTCGCCCGCACGGTGATCGCGCCGGCGGAGATCCCGGTAGGCATTGTCACCGCATTCCTGGGCGCGCCCTTTTTTATCTACCTTCTGCGCCGCCACCGTGAAAAATACCGTTTTTAGGTGAGAGAAATGGGATTGCATATAGAAGTCAAGAACCTCACATTCAGCTACGGTCCGGAGACAATCCTCAAGGGGGTCAACCTGTCACTTGAACAGGGTGATTTTATCGGCATTATCGGCCCCAACGGCAGCGGCAAGTCAACCTTTTTAAAAAATATGGCCGCAATTTTGACGCCCACCGGCGGTGAGATCATCATCGACGGAAAAGCGCTGCCGCGCTGGAGACGGCGCGATCTGGCCCGAAGGCTGGCCGTGGTCGGACAGGGAGGCGGCGCCGGTTTCAATTTTTCAGTCGAAGAGATGGTGGCCATGGGGCGTTACCCCTACCTGGACCGTTTCGGCTCTCTCAAACCTGAAGATCGCCGGGCGGTGGAGCGGGCCATGCATCTAACCGGTTGCTACCACCTGCGGCAGAGGGAGATTTTCTCGTTAAGCGGCGGTGAGCGGCAGCGGGTCATCCTGGCCCGCGCCCTGGCCCAGGGGACCCCTTGCCTGCTGCTGGATGAACCGACCTCATTTCTTGATTTGGGTTACCAGGTGGAGCTGCTGGAGCTGCTGCAGAGTTTAAACCGGCGGGAGCGGCTCACCGTGATCGTGGTGATGCATGACCTGAACCTGGCCTCGCGCTACTGCCGCAAGCTTTTCTTGCTTTACCGGGGCCGGATCTATGCCGGCGGCAATCCGGAAGAGGTGCTCACCCGCGAGCATATCCTCGAGGTCTACCGGACCGAGGTGCTCATCGAGCCGCATCCCCTGGATGGAAAACCGCAGGTGATCCCGGTCTCGACCGCTGCTGCAGCGATAAATAAAAACTTTCAAAAACGGGTTCATCTCATCGGCGGCGGAGGCAGCGCCACGCCGCTGATAAAGGAGCTTTTTGTCAAGGGTCTCTCTCTATCGGCCGGCGTGCTCAGCGTCGGGGACAGCGACTGGGCTACCGCGCGCCGTCTGGGGCTGCTCATGGTTGAAGAAGCCCCCTTTTCACCGATCAGCCCGCAGCGCCACCGGCAAAACCTGGAGCTGATCGCGGAAGCGGGGGCAGTGGTGCTGGCCCCCCTCTATATCGGTCCCGGCAATCTGCCCAATGTCGAGGCGGCCATTTTTGCCCTGCAGCAGGGGTTGCCCCTTTTTGTGATCGACGCCCCGGCAGTGGCCGTGCGCGACTTTGCCGGCGGCCGGGGAGAGCTTCTTTACCGACGCCTGGAGGCCGGTGGAGCCCACTTTTTGCCCCATCAGGATTCAGATGAGATCGTCACCCTGCTCTCTTCGGCGGGCTGAACATGGGCTGCTCCAGGCCCTTGTTTCCCCGGCCAGAAATGATGCGCGCATCTTCATGCGCGTATTTTTAACTCAAGTTGCAGGAATTAGCAGATATTAAGAGAATCTAATCAAAAAAGGGTCGTTTTTTTCGAAGATCGTCGACCGTAAAGGAAGGGAGTCGACCATGCTGCGCTCATATCGGGATATAGAGCGTTCGGAAAGCATCGCCGAATTTCCGAAAACAATCCCCCCTGAACAGGAAGCGCCTCCGGCCTCCAAGATCAAGATCCGGGTTCGCTTCGATTACCGCGGCCTGCCCCGGCCCGCCCGCTTCTTTTTTGGCGGCAGGGGAGCAAAAGAGGTGGCCGAGGAGCTGCGCCAACAGCAGGCCAACATGTGGCGCCATGTTCCTATCCAGGGGGTGCATATTGAAGACATCGAGTTTTTTGAACTTTACACGGTCTATGACGAGGTTGAAGAGACCAATGCTGCTTTTGCTCCGGTGGAGCTGAGGGCAACTATTGATTCGCTTGAGGATCTCATGCGCTTTGTAAGCCGCGATGAATTCCGCAGGGTAGAATTTATCGAGCCGGAACAGCTTCACCTGACCAACCGCGACCTCGAACGGCTGTTCTTTAAATTTGGGGAGACACTTCAGCAGAGGCTGAAAGAGCAGGAGATAAAATAGGACCCGGGTGAGCAAATACCGTCGAGGTATAAATTCCTCTCCGATATATAAAATTATGGTCAGGAGGGGAATAACAGGTGAATTCTCTGCA
>CAZPET010000154.1:0-2656 GCA_964585625.1 uncultured Syntrophomonadaceae bacterium | reverse complement strand
GCGATGGTTTCGCCGGCGGGCGCCAAGGTTGGAGCGTTTTCTCTTTATCTGCACCGCAGTGCTGCTGGCCTTGCTGCTGGTAAGCCAGCTCTTGATGCTGAATGCGAAAGTGCGCCGCTTTTTAAGCAGCGTAGATTCTCTTGAAGGGCTCCCCTATCGAGGGCCGGCCGAGTAAAAGGCCGTGATCAATCTTTATTTTGCAGCGAAAAAAGGTATTTGACTTAAGATCTCGAAAAAGAAAGTGATATGTCGATTGATCCTGGGTTAAAAATAGCTATCGACGGCCCGGCCGGTTCAGGGAAAAGTACGGTGGCGCGGGAGGTTGCCCGCAGCTTGAAGGTAACCTATCTCGACACCGGGGCGATGTACCGGGCGATCACCCTGAAGCTGATCCGGGCTAATGCCGATCTTTCAGATTCCGGCCAGGTTGAGATGATGTTGGAGCAGACCGTGATTATACTGGGTCCGGACGAACGGGTTTTTCTTGACGGAGAAGATGTCACTTCGGAAATCAGGAAGCCCCCGGTTAACGCGGCGGTCTCCCGGGTGGCGGAGCTGCCGGCGATCAGGCGGAAGCTGGTTCAGCAGCAGCAGAAGATAGCCGCCGCGGCCGCCGGTATCGTCATGGAAGGGCGGGATATCGCTTCCAGGGTGCTGCCTGATGCTGCTTTCAAGTTTTATCTCGATGCAGCTTTACCGGAAAGGGCTCGCAGGCGGATGCAGGAGCAGCATGACAAAGGACTGGCCCTTTCTTTTGAAAGCGTCCTCAATGAAATAAAAGAGCGTGACCGTATCGATTCCGAGAGGGCCGACTCCCCCTTGACGGTTGCTCCCGGCGTTCAGGTCATTGATACCACGGACCTGACGGTTGCGGAAGTGGTGGAGCGGATATTACATGTCGTCAACCTGCATCGGGATTGAAGGGAGTGGCACTCTTGCTCTATCGTTTCGGCCATTTTATTTTCGCAATCTTTTATCGAATTTTTTACCGCCGCCGGGTTTATGGGCGCGAAAATTTTCCAAAACAGGGTCCGCTGATTATCTGTGCCAACCATATCAGCTGGCATGATCCCCTCGCCATCGGCAGCGCCTTACCGTCCTGCCTGAAAATCAATTTCATGGCCAAAGAAGAGCTTTTTCGCAACCGCTTTGTCGCATATATTTTACGCAAGGTGGGGGCTTTTTCGGTTGACCGTCAGGTCGCCGATTACGGGGCCATCCGCCGTGCTTTTCAGATATTGAACGAGGGCGGTGTGATTGGCCTTTTTCCCGAGGGCACCCGCGGCAAACCGGGACATCTCCAGAGACCGCAAAAGGGCGCCGCCCTGCTTGCCGGCCGCAGCGGTGCTCCGCTTCTGCCTGTGCTGGTGGTTGGCCCCTATCGCCTGGGGCGCCCTCTGCGGGTCATCTGCGGTCCTGCATTTCATATCCCCAGGCTGGAATATAAGAGCAGGGAAGAGAAGAAGGCCCGCCTGGAGGAGGGTAGCAGGATAATCATGGATCATTTGCAGGAGCTCTCTCCTGCTGATAATAAAACTCGAAATGATTAAGCTATCTTGTGCAAGGGTTTGGATGGAGTGAAATTATTGCGCATTCGCCTCGCTGAACATGCCGGCTTCTGCTCGGGAGTCAAAGAAGCGGTCGAAACTGCTCTGCAGGAATCAACCCGCCGCGGCAGGGTTTCAACCCTGGGACCGCTGGTCCACAATGAAGCCGTGTCCGCCCACCTGGCCCGGCATAATGTCGCCGCGGTCAATGATCCTGAAGAGGCGGCCGGGGGTAGCCTGCTTATCCGCACGCATGGCGTTCCCCCTGCGGTGATGGAGAAAGCCGCCCGCCTGGAGCGCCTGACAGTGCTCGATCTGACCTGTCCGAAGGTCCGGCGGGTTCAGAAGCTTGCCCGTATGCTGGCTGAAAGCGGCGTTCAGATCGTCATCTACGGAGATGCCCGGCATCCGGAGGTGAAGGGAATTATCGGTTGGGCCGGGGAGAAAGCCGGGATTGATGTCGTGGCCTCGGCGGAAGAGTTGAAAGGCCTTGCCATCAAACCTGCGGCTGCTCTTATTGCCCAGACTACCGGGGAGAAAGCTGTTTATGAAGAGATTAAAGCTCTATTTTTACAGCTCTGTCCCGGTGGGAAGGTTTATGATACATTATGCCCGGAAACGGGGATACGGCAGCAGGAAGCCGTCCGGCTGGCTTCGGAAGTGGAGGCCATGGTGGTGGTAGGAAGCCCTGCCAGCGCCAACACCAGGGCTTTGGCTGAAGTCTGCCGGCGCCTGAAACCGACCATCATGGTGGCGGGCGCAGGGGAGCTGGATCCCGAATTTATGCGGAAATATAGCCTTATAGGCGTGACCGCGGGGGCCTCAACTCCCCACTGGATGATAAAGGAGGTAGTGGAAAGAATGGAGAACGAGAAGCTGGAAATGGGAACAGGGTTTACAGAGGCGGGTCCGGAAGAAGCAGTTCAGGAAGCGGAAGAGGTGGAAACAGTTCAGGAAAAAGAACAGATGGAAGCAGCCCCGGAAGAAGAAGTTGCAGAAGTAATGCAGGAAGAAGCGAACCCTGATACAGCTGACCGGGCGGAAGCAGAGCAGGAAGCTGTCCAGGCGGAGGAAGTTCGGCAAGAAGCAGTTGAAGAAGCAGCAGTTGA
>CAZPET010000153.1:0-5025 GCA_964585625.1 uncultured Syntrophomonadaceae bacterium | reverse complement strand
AAAAAGTAAAATAATTTACAAGTTAGGTTCTTACTTAAATCTTTTTTTTAAATCCCCCCCGGCCCCACTTTGAACAAGGTAAGGGGACAGACCTGAAAGCTTAGGCCTGTCCCCATCGGGATGCTTTTGTAAAAGGTAATGAAAGCATTTTAGGGGGATTTCTCTGCTTCTCTTTTTCTCTTGTTTTCCGCTGCTATACTTTTATATCTTTCATGCTCGGCATTTGTCCGGCTGAAGTAGTGCTCGCCGGTGCCGTCTTCTTTGTAGACAAAGAAAAAATAGTCGGTATTTTCAGGATAGAGCGCCGCCATAATGGAAGCCTCGCCCGGGGCGGCAACCGGCCCCGGCGGCAGTCCAGGGTTCTGATAAGTATTATAGGGTGAAGATATTTTAGTATCGGCGATAGATAAGACCTCTTTTACCTCTCCCAGTATATACTGAATTGTGGCGCATGACTCCAAAGGGTAATCCTGTGACAGGCGGTTGTAAAAGACGCCGGCGATAAGTTTACGCTCATGGTCAACCCGCGCCTCGCGCTCGACGATCGAGGCCAGGGTCAGGGCTTCATGCAGGGTCAGTTTCAGCTCTGCGCAGCGCCGCTGCAGGGTTTCATCGAAGAGAGCATCGAAACGGCGCAGCATCAGGCAGATAATCTCTGATTCGGAAGAGCCGGCGGCAATCTCGTAGGTGTCGGGGAAAAGGTAACCTTCAAGAGTATATTTCACCCGGGGGTTTGCGGCTGATTCCTGCAAAATGGGAAACTGCTCCAGGATATTCGCTGCCGGATCGGCCGCCGCCTCCAGAAAACGCTCTCGATCGATCAGCCCTGCTTCGGCAAGGCGACCGGCGATCTGCTCGACCGTGTAGCCTTCGGGGACGGTGAACCAGTCCGTCTCCAGATCCACATCGCCTGAGGCGATCTTGGCGGCGATTTCAGGAAGGCTCATCGACAGTTTCAGATCGTAAGATCCGGCCATGAATTTTTGCTCAAGCCGGTGCCGCCGGGCATAGATCCGGAAGATCAGCGCACTGCGGATGACTCCCTTTTCGGCGAGAATTGACGCGATCTGTCTGGCACCCGCTCCCGGCTCAATCTCCACGCGAACGGTCCCTCCCGCGGCCGCCGCATCGACCGGACGGAGCAGGTGGTTAACACCGGCGGCGGCGCCGGCCGCGCAGAGAATTAAAACGATCAAAATGGCACAAGGGATCAGGATACGTCGTCTTGCAGCCACAGCAGCATTCTCCGTTTCTCATTTATGTTGTAAACAGAGGCAGTGTTTAAAAGAAATCCTCGCCGTCTTCTTCCTCTTCTTCATCCTCTTCTTCCAACGCATCCAGCCGTTCTTCCCAGGCTGCGGCAACGCGCTCCCATTCTTCTTCATCATCTACCTCGGCCAGGGTCTCCTCGCCGGTTTCGTCATCCATTTCCACACGAAAGATATAGGCATCATCATCAACGTCAATTTCCATATCATCCCCGTCTTCTTCTTCATAGACCGGCAGCAGGATGGCATATCGCTTTTCGTCAACCAGAAAGGCATCAATTACTGCAAAGTCATGTTCGTTACCTTCTTCGTCGGTCAGGGTTACCAGGTTGTCTCTGCTTACGCTGCTTTCTTCCATCACCGAACACACGCTCCTTTTAAAGTTTATGGCGGCAGATTACTGCCGGTTCGGACCCGCGGCACTGTTGAGAAATGATTCCAGTATCAGGACTGCAGCAAGCATATCCCTGACCTCTTTGCGGGCTCTCCGTTTCACCTTGCCTGCAATCAGGGTTCTCTCGGCGGCCCTGGTGGTCAAACGTTCATCGATAAACTCCACCGGAAGGCCGGTATGTTCCTCGATCGCTGCAGCAAACTTTTCAACTTTCTCCGCTGCTTCTCCACGGTCTCCGGACAGGTGCAGCGGCAGTCCGGCGACAATCCGGGTAACGCCGTGTTCCCGGCAGATATCGGCCAGACGCTCCAGGGCTCCGGCCGTATCTTCATAGACAATTACCGTCAACCCCTGGGCGGTGATGCCGAGAGGGTCGGAAAGAGCCACGCCGATTCGTTTCTGTCCGATATCCAGTCCGAGAATGCGCAAGTAATGCTCCTTTACCCTTCTTCTTCAGCATGCTGCAGGTAGCTGCCGACCAGCTCTTCGAGCAGCTCATCCCGCTCGGCTTGCCTGATCAGGCTGCGCGCGTTCATATGGTTCGTAATATAGGCGGGATCGCCCGACAAAAGATAGCCTACCAGTTGATTTAAAGGATTATACCCTTTCTCCTTCAAAGCCCCGTAAACGGCCAGCAGGATCTTTTGGGCTTTGTTTTCACTTTCTTCAGCATCGACCCGAAAAAGAACCGTTTTATCCTGCTGTTGATCCATCTTTGTTTCCCCCCAAATATTTATCAGGCAGGGTGTCAATCCCCGCTGCCGGCCGCCAGCTGCTTGCGGACCAGATCCTTGACCAGCTGCAGCGCTTCCGGCAGGGCAGCCGGGTCCTTGCCGCCGGCCTGGGCCATCCCGGGCCGGCCTCCTCCTCCGCCGCTGACCCGGCGGGCCGCGGCAGCTATTATATTATTCGCCTGCAGGCCGCGTTTAACCAGGTCGGCGGTGACCGTTCCCACGAGCAGGACCTTTCCTTCATGGACCGCTCCCAACACCGCGACGACCGAGGGCAGGCTGTTCTTGAGCAGGTCGGTCATCCCCCGCAGTTCTTCAAAATTTTCAGCGCTGACCGCGGCGCTGAGTACATTGACCCCTTCAACTGCTTCCACCCTGGAGAGGAGCTCTTTGACCGTATAGCCGTGCAGCCTCTCTTTCAACTGCCGGTTTAACCGTTCCAGATCCCGGTTCTCTTCGAGCAGCTCCTCTGCTTTCAGCGGCAGCTGCTCCGGAGAAGCCTTCAGGATAAGGGCGAGATCTTCGAGCAGGGAGCCGGCGGCGGCGGCGCGGCGGTAAGCCTCTATCCCCGTGAGCGCCTCGATGCGGCGCATTCCCGAGCCGATACCCTCTTCCGTAATCAGGCGGAAAAGGCCGATCTCTCCCGTCGCATTCACATGGGTGCCTCCGCAAAGCTCTTTGCTGTAAGCGCCTGCGCTGATCACCCTGACGGTATCCCGGTCATATTTTTCGGTGAACAGGGCCACCGCCCCGCGTTGCTGCGCCTCGGAGAGGGTCATCCTCTCCGCTGTTACCGGCAAATTCTCCAAAACCATCCTGTTAACGGTCTCTTCGATACGGCGCTTCTCCTCCGGGGAGAGGGCCTTGAAGTGAGTAAAATCAAAGCGCAGCCGGTCGGAGCTGACCAGGGAGCCGGCCTGGTTGACATGCTCGCCCAGGGTCTCTTTCAAGGCCCGGTGCAGCAGGTGGGTCGCGGTATGGCTGCGGCAGATCCCGCGGCGGCGGATTCTCTCCACCCGGGCGGTGACACAATCCCCGGTGGAAAGGCAGCCGCTTTGCACCTTCCCTTCGTGGACAATCTGTCCGGCCGGCGTGAAGAATGCCCGGGCAATGATGGCCCGCCCCTCTTTTGCTTCAACAACCCCGCTGTCCCCGACCTGTCCGCCCGCTTCGGCATAAAAGGGAGTGCGGTCGAGAAATATCTCCACGGAATCTCCTTCCGAGGCTGTCTCCCTGACCTCTCCATTCACCAGCAGCAGGCTGATTTCAGCTTGTTCCTCAAGATGATCATAACCGGTAAATATCGTTTCCAGGCCCCCGGCCGCTGCATAAGATTCACCGGTCCCGCCGTCCCCGGATGCGGCGCGGGCCTCCCGGGCCCGTCTTTGCTGTTCACTCAAATGCCGGTTGAAGGTGTCGCGATCCAGGGTCATACCATGTTCGCTTAAAATTTCAGATGTGAGGTCCAGGGGGAAACCGTAAGTATCGTAAAGTTTGAAGGCGAGCTCGCCGGGCAGGCATTTTTGCTGCTTCTGTGTTAGGGTCTGAATGTAATCTTCCAGGATGTCAATGCCCGTGGCCAGGGTCTCCTGGAAGCGTTTCTCCTCGGTCTCGATCACCTGCATGATGAATTCGCGGCGCTCTTTTATCTCGGGATAGACCCCTCCCATCAGCCTTGCCAGCAGCGGCACCGCTCCCGCCAGAAAACTGCCTTCAAGCCCGATTAACCGGCCGTGGCGCGCGGCGCGGCGGATGAGGCGGCGCAAAACATAACCCCGCCCCTCGTTGGAGGGGAGCACCCCGTCGGCAACCATGAAGGCAATGCCCCGCGAATGCTCGGTGACGATGCGCAGGGGAATTTTACCGTTGCCGCCGGCGTCCACCGTCCCGGCAAGGCCGGCGAAATGTTCGAGCAGCGGCCGGAAAAGGTCGGTTTCGTAAAATGAGCCGGCGCCCTGCAGCGCCGTGGCCAGTCGCTCCAGGCCGGCCCCGGTGTCTATATTTTTCTGCTTCAGGAGAGTCAACTCGCCGCCGGGCTCCCGGTTGAACTGTGTAAAGACCAGGTTCCAGATCTCCAGGTAACGGTCGCAGTCGCAGCCGGGGGTGCAGTTCTCACTGCCGCAGCCCATCTCCGGCCCCAGGTCGTAGTAGATTTCGGAGCAGGGGCCGCAGGGCCCGGTGCCGATCTCCCAAAAATTATCTTCTTTGCCGAGGCGGACTATCCGCTCCGCGGGGATACCGATCCGCTCCCGCCATATGTTGAAGGATTCATCATCATCATGATAGATGCTGATCCAGAGTCTTTCCGGAGACAGGCGGAGCACTTCACTGACAAACTCCCAGGACCATTCAATGGCCTCTTCTTTGAAATAATCCCCGAAAGAGAAGTTGCCGAGCATCTCAAAAAAAGTGGCATGCCGGCCGGTATGGCCGACCCGTTCAATATCGGGGGTGCGCACGCACTTCTGGCAGGTGGCGATCCGGGTGTGCGGCGGCTTTCTCTCGCCGCTGAAAAAAGGTTTCAACGGGGCCATGCCCGCCCCGATCAGGAGCAGTGAAGGGTCGTTGTGGGGGATCAAAGAAAAACTGGGCATCACCAGGTGCCCTTTGCCGGTAAAAAAATCTAGAAAGA
>CAZPET010000152.1:0-5027 GCA_964585625.1 uncultured Syntrophomonadaceae bacterium | reverse complement strand
TCCTGGTGATCTGTTTTGGAACCGGTATCGCTTGGCCGGACCACCACCCGGGCGCCCTCCACAAGAACCACCTGTACCGGGGCACCGGCCGGGATAAAAGCTCCCTCGCTGATTACATCAACGCGCCTGTTTCCGATCTGCGCCGCGCCGGCGGGACGCAAGGCGGTCAGGGTCACGCCCTCGAGGCCGCAGAGATCCCTGTGATCGGCGGTGGATACATAGCCGAGCTCGGAACGCGCCTCGTCAGCCAGAAAAATACGGCGCAGGGTGCCCCGGCGTTCGAAAAAGCGGTAGGCCAGGAAGGCAAAGAGAGCCGACAGGACCAGCGCCGCGGCAACCATGAGCAACCCGGCCTCGATCGTTTCGGCAGCCAGAACAATAGAGGCGATGATCGAAAGGATCCCGGTAATCCCGATAATGCCGAAACCGGGGATGACCACCTCGATCAGCAGCAGCACCACCCCCAGGCCGAAAAGAAGCAGGACCCAGTAGCGGGCCAGGCCGGCGGCGTAATGCCCTCCAAAATAGAGGGTAAAAGCAAGTATGCTGGTCAAACCGAAAACGCCGAAGCCGGGTGTAAATAGCTCCACCACCAGGCAGGTAATTCCGGCAATCAGCAGAAGTGTGGCCACGACAGGTTGGGTGGTCCAGCCGACCAGGCGGTCGACCAGGCGGGGGCTGTAAAGGATCATCTCCGACCGCGAAAACCCGAGCCGGTCGAGAAGGGCGCCGCGGTTCTCCACCGTCCCCTCGCTGTAGCCCAGCGCCAGAGCCTCCTCGTCGGTCAGCGTTAACAGAATCCCCTTATCCACCACCCCTTCAATGGCGATATCTTTGCGGACCATCGCCGCAGCCACCTGCGGATCACGCCCCCGGCGTTGGGCCGCTGCGCGCATTTCGGCTTCCCAGGAAGAGAGGGTCTTTTCATCGACTTCTCCTCCCCCCAATAACCGCGGCTCCGCCGCCCCGAGCGTGCTTCCCGGCACCATATAGATTTCATTAGCCGCAAGGGCGAGGTAGGCGCCGGCGGAGAGGGCATGGGACCGGACAAAGGCATAAACGGGACCGGGAAAATCATCAATCAGCTTCGTGATATTGTAAGCCGCCCCCAGATAACCGCCGGGTGTATCCAGCTCCAGGATCACCGCCGCGGCGCCTTTTTCTTCAGCCCGGCCCAGCGCATGATTGATGTAATTTTCCATGCCCGAATCGATAACCCCTCCAACCGGGATCAGCACTGCCCGCGCCGGGCTGCCCTGCGAGGCATACCCGCCGCTTACGAAAAATAGAAGAAAGCCGGCCGCCAAAAGAATCATCCGGATAAGGTATCTTCTCGGTATCGGCATGATCACGCTCTCCCCTCTCTGATAAAAGGACCCGGTCAGGTCCAACCGGGTCTTTTGTGATTATGCTTCGTCTTCTGCGAGGGACCGCACTGAAAAGGGGTCGGCGCCGCCTTCAGGCCGGCGCCCCGTCCAGGCCGTGGGGAATTCAGCGGTAGCGCCGTTTCCGCGCCGCCTCCGCTTTCTTCTTGCGGCGCACACTGGGTTTTTCATAATGCGCCCGGCGGCGCGCTTCCGACAGGACTCCTGTCCGGGCGCACTGCTTTTTAAACCTTCTGAGGGCTCTGTCGAGGGACTCATTCTTCCCGACTTTGACTTCAGCCATGATCTTTCCCCCCTCTCCGCGCGAACCGTCGCCGTAAAAGAAGGCCGCGGTAAGAACTTCCTAAACACCCCGTCCTTCGGCGATAGCAGGCGATAACGCTCTTCCTCCCAGGAGGTGCAGGTGCAGGTGGTAAACAAGCTGGCCGCCTTCTTTGCCGCAATTGATCACTACCCGGTAGCCGGACTGATCCAGGTTAAAAGCGCGGGCCAGATCATTGGCCACACCGATCAGCCGCCCCATGAGCATGGTATCATCATCTTCAAGGTCTGTCAGGGTAGGGATATGCCTGCGCGGGACAATCAACAGGTGCACCGGAGCCGCCGGATAAATATCCTTGAACGCAACGATCTCCTCATCCTCGTAGACAATCTCCGCTTCGTTCTCCTTATTGATGATGCGGCAAAAAATACAATCAGCAGTCATTCTTGTCCTCCTGCCGTTTAATCGAAAATCCTTTGTTATTATAGCACAGCATTATCGCCTTGAGAAGCAAGTGCCGGTTCTTCCATTGCTGTTTCCGATCTATTCAATTCAATACCTACACTCTGTTTACCTTTTTCCAGAAGAGAAATTTTTCGCCCCGGGCGCTGCCTTGCGCGGTTTTGCTGAACTGGGCTATAATTGAATCAGGTTCATACCAGGAAAAGAGGTGCGCTCCTGCAATGGAGCAAACTTTTACTGTAGAAGAAGCGCTCGATCGCAAAGATACCATTTTTATAGATGTCCGCTCACCTGCGGAGTTCAGGCAGGCGTCAATTCCCGGAGCGGTGAATATCCCTCTATTCGATGATACCGGGCGCGAACAGCTCGGCCTGATCTACCACCGCGAAGGGGAGACGGCCGCGCGCCGGGCTGCTCTGAAGCTGGTATCGCCGCAACTGCCGGATCTGGTAGACGCGGTCATCGCCGCCGCCGGTGACAAAAATCCTGTGCTCTACTGCTGGCGGGGCGGGCTGCGCAGCCGCAGCCTGCAGGTCGTCCTCAACCAGGCCGGAATTCCGGCCTGGCGCCTGCTGGGAGGTTATCGCGCTTACCGCCGCCGGGTCCACCGGAGGCTGCAGGACTACCCGCTGCAGAGCAGGTTCGCCGTCCTGCACGGTTTGACCGGCGCCGGAAAAACTGCCGTGATCAGGGAGCTGATCCGCCGCGGCCAACCGGCGATCGATCTCGAAGAGCTGGCCCGCCACCGGGGATCGGTTTTCGGCGCCATCGGACTGGGCGAACAGCCTTCCCAGAAAGATTTCGAGGCGCATCTGCTGCTGCAGCTCGACCGCTTTAACGGGGCTCCCTGTATCGTGGTCGAAGGGGAAGGGCGGCGCATCGGTAAAATTCACCTGCCCGCCTGGCTGGCTGCAGCCATGGACAGCGGCGAACATATTTTGTTGACCGTGCCGCTGGAGAAGCGGGTGCGCAGAATTATCGATGAATATCTCCCTTCGCGGCCCACAGCCGGGGAGCTGGACGAGATCCGGGAGGCAATTATCTCCCTGCACAGCCGGCTCGGCAGCGCCAGGTTAGAGCAGCTGCTGGACCACCTTGCTGCCGGCCGCTACGAAGCGGTCGCGCACGCGCTCTGCCGCGATTACTACGACCGGCTCTATAACGATGCCCGCCCGGAACGGAGCCCCTTTACCGCGGTGATTGAAAACGATCGTGTCGAAGAAACGGCGCGGCAGCTTGCCGCCATGCTGCTGCGTGAGCATGCTTTAACAATACAATAGAAAGAGGTGTGGACCGGTGAATCCTTACGATGCCGCTCATATTCTCGCCAAAGCGCTGCGGGAATCCCCTGAATTCAAAGGATATGGCGATGCCCAGGGGCTGCTGGCCAAAGACAGCGCCGCCCGGGAAATGCTGCTTGATTTCCGCAAGGAACAGTTCCGCCTGCAAAGGCAAAAACTGGCCGGGCTGGAGGTGGCTCCGGAACAGCTCGAAAAGCTGGATAAACTTTTCGAGGTGCTGAACCTCAATTTAACAGTGAAGCGTTTTCTGGATGCTGAGTTTCGTTTCAGCAGGCTAATCGGGGATATCCAAAAAATTATTAACGAGGCCGCCGGGGATATTCTGGACTCTGAGTTGCTGCAGCAGTTCGGTGAAGCGCTGGATGATGGATATGAGGAAGAAGAATAAGCTTGAGCCGGCGGCGGTACGCCGTTACGATGCCCTGCTGATCGACCTCGACGGAACCCTGCTCAAGCTTGACCCGGTTCAATTCATCCCGGCATACCTCGAAGCACTGGCGAAGCGCTTTTCAGACCGCCTTCCTCCGGAAAGGTTCGCCCACCACCTGCTTGCGGCCACAAAAATAACGATCGAAAGTGAAGACTCCGGACGGACCAACGAGGCCGTTTTCTATGCTGATTTCTGCCGCCGCCTGGAGGTGGAGCGCGCGGCGATCAACTCGCTGATCGAGGAATTCTACGAGAATGAGTTTCCCCGCCTGCGCTCCTGGGGTACTCCCCGCCCTCATGCCCGGAGCGTGCTGGACGCGGCGCGGCGCCGGGGCCTGAAAGTGGTACTGGCCACACAGCCGGTCTTCCCCCGCAGCGCGGTAATCGAACGCCTCTCCTGGGGAGGGCTCCCCGCCGCGTCTTTTGACCTGATTACCACCATTGAAAATATGCACTACTGCAAACCCCGTCCGGAATATTACCTCGAGATCGCCCGCAAGATCGAGATCCCCCCGGAGCGATGCCTCATGGCCGGAAACGATACCCAGGAAGATATCTGCGCTGCAAAGGCCGGTATGGGCACTTTTCTCGTTGAAGGAGAGGTCATCGACCGCGGTGAGGAAGCCCTGCCGTTTGACTACCGGGGCACGCTGGCGGAGCTGGCCGCCTTGATCGAAGAAGATTTCAGGCCGGTGGTCCGTTAATCGCCGGCTGATTCTGCATCCGGCCCGGACGGCTCCGCCGGGGCCGCATCGCTTTGAGCCTCGCCATCTTCGCCCGGCAGGAGAATCTCGTGCATGATCCGATCCTTCTCATCCAGAAAGAGCCAGCGGGTCTGCTCCCCGATCTTCTCCCGCTCCACGGTGATCAGGTGATAGCTGTACGGCTGTTCATTCACCCTCACCTGGACCTGGACCACGCCGTCCTCCTGGGGATAAACCTGCACACTTTTGATTTCGCCGTTCACCGCGCTGATGGCGTACTCGTAGGCGGGGTTGAACGGGTAATCGGGCAAAGATGTGTGCTCCTGTTCAAACCTGGCCCAGGCTTCCGTGGATGCGATCACCTCGAATGAGGTCGGAGCGCTAAGTTCACCCTGGTCTGCGGTAACAAAAGTAACCGTGTTTTTCAGTTCGTCTTCGGGGGCCACCACCGGAAATTCACGAAAGAAATTGTCATAGATCGAGA
>CAZPET010000151.1:3240-5044 GCA_964585625.1 uncultured Syntrophomonadaceae bacterium | reverse complement strand
GGGCATTGCCGCGATCATCAAGCGGCATCAGCTGCCGTGGTATGTCGCCCGCATCGGCTGCCGCGTGGAATTCCGCTTTCTGGCCGAGCCGCCCCGCCGAGGGATCGACACGCTCCTGGATGTCGAATACAACGAGGTTGACCTGCTCAGCGAAGGGCTCACCGGGCCGCTGGAGATGCTGATCCATGTCTACTGCACCAACCGCGGGATCCTGCTGTCACCGGTTCACGACATGGCCCTGGTCTCTCCGGTAACCACTGAAGAAGAGGTCGCCCGCTATGTCCGGGTGATCGGGGAATGCGTGCAGGAGCTGCTGGCTTAACCTGTTATGGCCATGGAGGGCAGGGCCGTTTGAACGGCGGCCCTGCCTTTTTTAACTGTTCAGAAGATAGATCTCGTAGAGATATGGGGTAAGCGTGGACTCGACAGCCGCCGCCAGAAGAATCAGCGAGGCCGGGATAAAGACGGCGCGGTGTCCCGGATAGCGCCAGCGCCCGCTCTCGAGTGAACGGGCGAGCCAGATCAGGGCAAAGACCGCCGCCAGCGCAAAAGCAAGGTATTCGAGCAGGCCGTGCGGCAAAATCAGGTTGACCAGGACATCCCGGTAAGGAATCCTGCTTCCCCTGCTGAAATCAACAATGGAACGGTTTATCCTGAAAAGCTCTTTTAGAAAAAAGAAGAGATAGCAGGAGAGCGCCAGCCGGTAGATCCTCCGCCGCGGGGCAGGGATACGCGCGCCATAATAGATCCAGACGGCGGAGACCATCCAGAGCAGCAGTATTACGCCCAGATTGTTCAGCGCCAGGTATAAAAATGAATTTGCAGAGGCGGCTTCAAAAAACGCCTTCAAATGCTCCCATAGATGAAACATCTTCTATCCTCCGGAGCAGGCTTGTTCAAAATCAATTTATGCCCGCGGTCCGGAGAATATTCTTTACCTTTGTAGCGCAGCTTATGCCGCATGGAAAATTGCCAATCACCGTCGCAGGTGTTAAACTTGAAGAAATGTTCCGGGAGGCAAGCTGCATGCGGGTAATCGCCGGATCGGCCGGAGGAACCAGGCTGAAAGTCCCCAGGGGAATGGCCGTCAGGCCTACTTCGGACCGGGTGAAAGAGGCGCTGTTCAATATCCTGGGAGCGCGGGTCTGCGAAGCGGCGGTGTGGGATCTTTTTGCCGGCAGCGGCGCCATCGGCATCGAGGCTTTAAGCAGGGGCGCGGCGGATTGTATCTTCGTGGAAAAGAACAGGCTGCATCTCGGGATGATCAAGGAAAACCTGGCCCGCACCAGCCTGGCCGGCCGGGCGAGGCTGATCGGGCTTGATGTTGGCAAAGCCCTGAGCCTGCTGTCACGGGAAGAGCGACAGGCTGACCTGATTTTTCTCGATCCCCCCTACCAGGAGAGTAATGTGCCGCAGGTTCTTCAGGCCATTGAACTTTCTCACCTGCTCCGCGAAGACGGCCTGCTCGTGCTCGAGCTGTTTACCCGCAGCCGCCTCTGGCCGGAGGACCAGCCGCAGATCGATCAAAGGAGATACGGCGATACCGTGCTGGCCTTTATTGAAGCGGCGGCGCTCCCCCGCGCCCGGGCCGCCCTAACCAACACTTAGTCAACCCGGTGTCTGGCACCAGTTTACAAACATTAGTAGTTCCGGTGCCTGGCACCAGTTTACTAACTTTTGCGGGTGTAGAAGAAAGTGGCCCGCATGGTGCGGAATATGTATATGGCCGCGGCCAGGATAGCGAGAAATCCGAGGAAGATCAGGACCTGGTTGAGCATAAAAAGCGTCCGGGTCCACCAGAAAG
>CAZPET010000151.1:0-3140 GCA_964585625.1 uncultured Syntrophomonadaceae bacterium | reverse complement strand
CCGAGGAAGATCAGGACCTGGTTGAGCATAAAAAGCGTCCGGGTCCACCAGAAAGAGAGGCTGCCCGAAGGCACCGTCTCCAGGAATACGGGTAAAGTAACACGGCTGAACAGAGCTCCTGCCGGACCCAACAGCAGCGCGGTGTAGCCTCCGGCAATCAGGGCATGGATGGCCCGGGCGGCAAGGTACGGAGCAATCCGCAGATCGGTTTTCGAGATGATGCTGGCCACCTGGCAGTGCACCGAGAGGCCGCTCCAGGCGATGATCATCCCCACGGCGATCAATTTTTCCCCCATCGCGGCGCCGGCCGCACTGGCCGCCGCCTGGCAGCCCAGGTCAATTTCAAAAAAACCGCTGACCAGGGGCGCGGCGAGGGCGGGGCTGAGACCGGCCAGATCCAGCAGGACACCAATGCCTCGGCCCAGGAAAGCCACCAGCCCGATCAGATCCAGGATGCGGATAACCACGGATAGCAAGATTATAAAACCACCGACCAGGAGAAGTGTTTCGATCGATTTCTGGATCGCCTCTCCCATCAGCCGGCCGATGGGGCGCCCGTCTTTTTCCCTCGCCTCCACGAGAGCCTGCAGCGCCCGGGCAATCAGCGAGCCGCGCCGCGGAACCCGCTCTGTAGAACCGGCTTCACTTCGCCGGTAGAAACGCATCAGCAAGCCGAGGGTGATGCTGGAGAGGTAATGCGCCAGAACAATCGTCAACCCCGCCTGCGGAAAGCCGAGCATTCCCACGGCTACTGCGCCGATCATGAAGAGAGGATCTGCGGTATTGGTGAAGCTGATCAGCCTTTCCGCCTCCACGCGATTGCATAGATTTTGAGTGCGCAGCTCGGTGGTTAAAACAGCCCCGATGGGGAAACCGGAAGCCAGGCCCATGGCCATGACAAATGAGCCGGCCCCGGGGACATTGAACAGGGGGCGCATCACCGGCTCCAAAAATACACCCATCATATGGACAACACCGAGCCCGATCAATATTTGTGATATAACAAAAAACGGCAGCAGGGCTGGAAAAACAATATCCCACCAGATATGCAGGCCCGCCACCGCGGCTTCAAAAGCATCTTTCGGGAAGCGGACCATGGAGACGGTAAGAAATATGGCGCAAAAAGCCATCAGGTAGGTAACAAGGTGTTGTTTTTGCCGGGGCAGCTCATTTCTTTGGCGGTACAGCAGGTAGAAGAAAAATATGATTACCGCGGCAGAGATCACCGGGCGCAAACGGCTTCCCCTCCTTGCCAAGTCGCAGCTATAATCTATTATAGTGAGCGGAGGGTTACCTTAGACCTAGTTTTAAAAGTGGGACAAACAGGTAGATCCCTGCTGTCCCACTTATTTTTATCCGAATTCCAACTTCTAACTTCCTACCTCTGACGAGGAGGCGGCGTCCCATTTGCCTTCGCGCCTCAGTCTCTCCACGATCTCTTCGGCTACTGTTTTCAGCTCGCGCTTGTCCACCTTGGCCACCCTGGTCAGGGGAAATTCCTTTTCATGAGGCCATATTTCAATGTGCAGCGGCCTCTTGTAGGCGGCGATACCCCGGCAGTGCTCCGCGATCTCCTCCGGGCTCAAATCAACACCCTGCTTGGGCCGGACAAAGGCAAAGATCCCTTCGTCGAAAACCCGGTGCTTGACCCCGACCACGTCGACGAGGTCGACCTTGGGGTGCGCGGCAATGAACTCCTGCACCTCGTCAGGAAAAACCTGGTAGCCTTTCTGCTTGATTACAAACTTCTGCCTTCCCGAGAGGAAGAGGGCGCGGTGCGATCCTACCATTTTGTAATATCCCATATCTCCGGTATAGAGTACGCCGTCTTTGGTAACCGCCCTGGAGGTCTCTTCGGGAAGGTTGTAGTATCCTGAAAAGACAATCGGCCCGTGAACGCAGATTTCGCCGATTTCCCCATCGGGCAGTTCCTCTCCGGCCGTTCCATCCGGCCGGACCGGTTTGCATACAGTCACCGGGGCAAGCTCATCAAAAGCGGCGCCGACCTGGCCGGCCATCTCGTCGACAGTAATATTTCGCGCCGTAAAAGTATAGAATCCGGCGGTCTCGGTCATGCCCATACCCGTGCCGAAACCGGGCGCCATTTTGGCCATCTCTCTCAGGAAAGCGCTGTCCACGGCAGAGCCGCCGTAGATGGCAAAGCGGAGGCTGCTCAGATCATAATTGCCGTATTCGGGCAGGGCCCACTCCAGGCGGTATTGCGTTGGAATCTGTCCCAGCACAGTGATCCTGTGCTTTTCGATGGCTTCGAGAGTCATCCGGGGGTCGAATATGCGCAGCATGTGGGCGGTTCCTCCGAGAAAGAGAGTGGTCATCAGTTGCTCGGTTACACAGCCGACATGGCTGGGCGGCAGGTTGATCAGCATACGCATCTCGTCCCGCTCGATCTCGTAGCCGAACCCCCGCGCCAGGACCTCGTTCTGGATGATGATATTCTCGTGGCTCATCACCGCCGGTTTCGGCTCTCCCGTTGTCCCGGTCGTGAAGATGATCAGGGCGGGTGTATGCGGATCGATTTGCGCATGCGCTTTTTTTAGCCCTCCCATGAAAATATCTTTGATTTTCAGGCCGACAAGTTTCCGTTTACTCATCAAATCAGTAATCGCCATCGCCCCGTCCAGCAGTTCTCCCGGCTGTGGATCGGGGGTGAACTGGACCAGGTGCCGGACATAGGGGCAGCTTTCCCTGACCGCCTTCCCCACTTCGCGGAAGTCGCGCAGGGGAGTATTTCCCAGGAAAAAGAACGCCTTCGGTTTGATCTTGCTTAAATCGCGAACCACCTCTGCCTCTTTAAGACGCACATCCAGGGGAGCGATTATCGCCCCGATCTTGAAGCAGGCATACATCAAGATCACATGCTCGGGCACCAGCACCAGCATTGTGGCCACGCGATCCCCCTTGCCAATCCCGATATCGAGGAGCCGCAGGGCGAAGAGATCTACCAGGGTGTTAAACTGTTTATAGGTCACTGTTTTGCCGTCTTCATGCTGGACCAGGGCCGGCCTTGCGGGTTCAATTCGCGCCCATCTCTCCGGGTAATCATTCAACAGCGGCAGCTTCCATTCCTGAACAGACATCGCTCTTCCTCCTTTTTTATTGCTAAATGCATGGTTCTCTCT
>CAZPET010000150.1:0-5047 GCA_964585625.1 uncultured Syntrophomonadaceae bacterium | reverse complement strand
CATCATCCCTGACCAGCGCTATCACAGCGCCGGGAAGATGCAGCCTGGCCATCTCCTCCGCAAACAGATTGTCCAGAAAAGCCTCCAGCTCTTCCTTGCTGGCGGATAAAGGGGCACGGGATCCGTTTTCAAAATCTTGAGTCAACTCCGCGGGGTCTCCCGTCCCTGAAGCAACTGCTGTCTCCAGGTTTCCGGCAGCGCTAAAAAATAAGAGGAAAATTGCAGCGCACAATACCCCCGCGAACCCTGCGCCACGAACTGCGGGTAGTTTCAGTTTCTCCACGCCCCTTTTTTTATACTGCTTCCATCCTTACTTACCATCTCCACCGCAGGAAAACGGTACCCCGATCGATCATCCGCTGCAAAAAGCGGCGCAGAATGGTTTTGAACCAGCGCCTGGTGTAAGGGATGAGCAGGAGAAAACCGCTCAGATCGGTGATCAGACCCGGCGTTACAAGGAAGAGCCCCCCGATGAGCACGCAGAGCCCGTCAAACAGCTTTTCTCCCGGGATGATCCCCTGCTCCAGGTCCGCGCGGATCTGCGAAAGGATGTAGAACCCCTGGGAACGGAGCAGCAGGGCGCCAAGCAAACCGGTGCCCAGAACCAGCAGGATCGTGGGGCCGCTGCCGATGACCTTGCCGATCTCGATCAGCAGCCACAGTTCGACCAGGGGAAGCAGCGCAATCAGCAAGAAAAGCCTTAACATGTTGCCATCTCCATCAAAGCTTCCGGAAATTTAATTCCCCGCTGTATTATTTTTTCCTTTATCACTCCCGCTATCACTTCAGTAAGGTTCGTGAAGATAGAGGTTAAAAAGCAGCCCCCGGCTGTCCTGCCCATCCCGGGTAATCTCGAGTATCGAAAAGAGCTCCCTCCAGGCCGGTTTCTCATTGATCTGCGAGAAAAAGGGCATCTCCACCGGCTCCAGCCGTAAACGGCTCCCCGACCAGCTCACTCCGGGCCGGCGGGATAATTTTTTCTTTAGCAAACTCATGAGCAGCGGCTTTAGAAAGCGTGGCCGCATTTCTACAGATAAACGCAGGTCGATCCGGCAGACGGTACGCGCAAAGAAAAATTCCAGCAGGTGCACCGCCACGGAACCTTTAAAGCCAAGCAGGTTGTATCTTCCGGCGATCTCGGCCAGGACAAAATCATCCACGATCCGGAAAGAGAGCTCCCGCAAGAACCGGTATTGCTTCTTGAGTAGAGGAGCCGCCACCTTGTTCAGCAGTTCACCGCTAATCAAAAACTGACCCATGAATAGCGCCATAGCCTGGGTTCAAGTCTCCGTTCCTGAACTATGATCCGTCACTTTTCATAATATCATTTATCTCCGGCAGGGCTCTCTCCAGGTCAGCCCGGGAAATATCTTTATGGGTGGTAAACCGGATTTGATGGCTGCCGAAGGGATTTGCCAGTATGCCCCTCTCCCGCAAAGCCCGGCTAAAATCGGCCGCTTTCATCTTCTTCAATCCGGCTACAATAATATTTGTTTCTACCAGTTCGGGATTCAGATCGATTCCCGGCATCGCGGCCAGCCCTTCGGCGAGAAACCTGGCGTTGGCATGATCTTCGGCCAGCCGGTCAACCATCGTCTGCAAAGCAACGATCCCCGGCGCGGCAATGATCCCGGCCTGGCGCATCCCACCGCCGAGCCGTTTGCGCCAGCGTCGCGCCTGCGCGATCCAACTGCGCGGTCCGGCGATAACCGATCCCACCGGGGCGGCCAGCCCTTTCGAAAGGCAGATCTGGACCGTATCTGCGCAGGCGGCAAACCTGCGCGCGGGCACCCCCGCAGCGACAGCAGCGTTGAACAAACGCGCTCCGTCAAGATGCACCGGGACGGCATGATCCCGGGCCACCCGGTATATTGCTTCCATTCTCTCCAGGGGAATCACCGCTCCGCCGGCGCGGTTATGGGTATTCTCCAGGCAGATCAAAGAAGTGGGAGGAAAATGAATATCCTCATCGCGGATCGTCTCCCTGACCCGGGCGGCTCCGGGAGCCCCTCTTTCGCCCTTGATGGTCCGGAACTGTACCCCGGCCAGCGCCGATGCCGCTCCCGCCTCGTAGTAGAAGATGTGC
Source organism: uncultured Syntrophomonadaceae bacterium (assembly GCA_964585625.1). Taxonomy (GTDB): domain Bacteria; phylum Bacillota; class Dethiobacteria; order DTU022; family DTU022; genus JAAZIN01. The sequence goes on along the minus strand of CAZPET010000150.1, from coordinate 2,961 downwards.
GCTTCTTCTTCAATAATTACTTCGCTGCCCGGGCAGCAGTGAGTGAGGATGGAAACCTGGTTCCCCTGGGTGCCGCTGGTTACCAGGAGAGCATCCTCTTTCCCCAAAATTTCAGCCGCCAGCTCCTGCAACCGGTTAACCGACGGGTCTTCTCCGTATACGTCGTCGCCCAGCTCCGCCGCGGCCATCGCCCGGCGCATCTCTTCAGTAGGTTGAGTTACCGTATCACTTCGCAGATCAATCATCTTTCGGCCTCCGCTATCTGTTTATTTTTATTTTACCACACGATATTCAAAAAGAAGTAGAAAACCGCTGCTTCATAATATGCTGATCAACGCTCCAAAAAGAAAACCCTCCCCTGCGGGAGGGTTGGAGCCGTAAGCAATCAAAACCGGGCCAGCAGGTCGGAAAGTGTCGGCCTGCCCAGCTCCTGCAGCTCGTATTTCACCCGCAGGGCCGGCTTTTCAATACGCATTACCCGGCGCAAGTCGATCGGGGTGGCGATGACCACCAGTTCGGCATCGGAGCGGTTGATGGTCAGCTCGAGATCGCGAACCTGCTGCTCACCGTAGCCCATCGCCGGTAAATATGCGCCGATGTGCGGGTACTTTTTAAAAACCTCTTGAATCGTGCCCACCGCAAAGGGCCGCGGATCCACCAGGTCGGCGGCGCCGAATTTTTTCGCCGCGATCACCCCTGCACCGTATGCCATCTCCCCGTGGGTCAGGGTCGGGCCATCCTCCACAACCAGAACACGCTTCCCCCTGACGCCATGTTTCTCTTCAATGAAAATGGGTGAAGCGGCCTCGACAATCACAGCCTTGCTGTTGACCCGCTGAATGTTTCCCAGGACGGTGCCGATATCGTTTAAACTGGCGGTCTCTTCCTTGTTGACAACGATTACATCGGCAAGCCGCAAGTTTGTTTCTCCAGGATGATAGGTCAACTCGTGGCCGGGCCGGTGAGGATCGACCAGCGTGATATAGAGGTCGGCTTGGTAAAAGGAGAAATCGTTGTTTCCGCCGTCCCAGACAATCACATCTGCTTCTTTTTCCGCTTCCTCGAGGATCCGGCCGTAGTCCACCCCGGCGTAAACAACCACTCCGCAATCAAGATGCGGTTCGTACTCTTCGCGCTCTTCAATGGTGCATCTGTAGCGATCCAGATCCTCATGACAGCCATAGCGCTGGCAAACCTGCGCGGCCAGATCTCCGTAGGGCATGGGATGGCGCACCACGACCACCTTTTTACCCCTGTCCCGCAGTATTTCACAGACCCGCCGGGTAGTCTGGCTTTTACCCACCCCGGTGCGGACCGCGGTCACGGCGATAACCGGCTTGCGCGATTTAAGCATGGTTGAATTCGGTCCGAGCAGCCTGAAATCGGCTCCCGCGGCCATCACCGCGGAGGCTTTAGACATGACATGGGTGTGAGTCACATCGCTGTAGGCAAATAAAACTTCGCTGATGTCATGTTCTTTGATCAGCGTAATAAGCTCTTTTTCGGGATAGATCGGAATTCCCGCCGGATATAGAGATCCGGCCAGGGCGGCAGGATAAATCCGGCCATCGATATCGGGAATCTGCGTCGCAGTAAAAGCAATCACGCGGTAGTTAGGGTTATCTCTGTAAAAAAGGTTGAAATTATGAAAATCGCGCCCGGCGGCGCCCATAATGATCACACTGGTTCCTGGATCCATCGTCGGCACTCCTTTGATTTTAGGTTTTTTTTAGATAACCAGCGCCAGAATGGCCTTCTGTACATGAAGGCGGTTCTCGGCCTCATCAAAGACGATGGATCGTCGGTCCTCAATCACTTCATTGGTTATTTCTTCACCCCGGTGTGCCGGCAGGCAGTGCATCACCAGAGTATCCGCTTTGGCCTTCTCCAGCAATGCGCTGTTGACCTGGTAGGGGGCGAAGATCTTTACTCTCTCGGCATGCTCCTCCTCCTGGCCCATACTGGCCCAGACATCGGTATAGATAATATCGGCATTTTCCACTGCTCTGGCGGGATCATGGTTGATCTCGATTGCGGCGCCGCTTTCCGCCGCATCCGCTTCGGCCAGACGTGTAACTTCGGGATCGGGTGTATACCCCGGCGGGCAGCAGATCGTGACATCCATCCCCACTTTTGCTCCGCCATACATCAGGGAGTGAGCCATGTTGTTGCCGTCCCCCACGTAAACCAGCTTGAGACCGGCCAGGACACCCTTTTTCTCTTCAATGGTAAAGAGGTCGGCCAGGACCTGGCAGGGATGAAGGAGGTCGGTAAGGCCGTTGATCACCGGGATAGTGCTGTAAGCGGCCAGATCGACCACATCCTGATGCGCATAGGTCCGGATCATCAGCGCGTCGAGATAACGGCTTAATACCCTGGCGGTATCGGGGATCGTCTCCCCGCGCTTCAATTGAAGATCGGCTGCGCTTAAAAAGAGCGCGTAGCCGCCCAGCTGCCACATGGCCACCTCGAAAGAGATCCTCGTGCGCGTGGAAGACTTCTGAAAAATCATCCCCAGGGTTTTCCCCTTTAGCGGTTGAAAGAGTTCGCCGGTTTGATTTTTCATTTTCAAGATCTGCGCTGTATCAAGAATTTGCCGGACTTCTTCCCGGGTTAACTCATGAATAGAGAGGATATCTTTACCCTTCATCTGGACAGCCACCACGATACCTCCAGGTGTTGAATTTTCATTACAATTCAAGTTTTGTGGAAACTATTTGACTATAGCTATATTCTTGATCCGGCCGTTAATTCCTTCTTCCATGAGAAAATAATTCTTTACAATAAATTTACATATTGCTGACCAAATCTTTTCTTTTATATGGTTAACTTTAACCAAATAAACAATATTTCCGGAGGCAGCATGATTAATTCAATCATCACCATATTTCAATATATTGTCTTTAGTTTCGGCGTCTATTATCTTCTGTTGGCGCTGGCCGGTCTCTTCAGCATCCGCTG
>CAZPET010000149.1:0-5071 GCA_964585625.1 uncultured Syntrophomonadaceae bacterium | reverse complement strand
CCGGTCCGGCTCACCGGCCCGGGAAGGTGCGGGGGAGGATGAACTGGAAGCCAGGAGACCTGCCTGTTGTCAACAGCTTGTGGGATGATGGCAAAGTCCCCGGCCCATTAAGGGTTGGGGACTTTTTTAAATAAAAAAAACACAGGAGGTATGAAAATGCTGCTGGAAAAAACCGTTAAGAGGATCGGGGAGCTGGATGCCGGGGCCATGGAAAAGGCCCGCGGCCACCAGAAAAATCTGATCAAACCTTATGGAAGTTTAGGTATGCTCGAGGATCTAGCAGTTCAAATTGCGGGGATTACCGGCGAGGTAAAGCCCATCCTGGAAAACAAGGCCGTGATCACCTGCGCCGGGGACCACGGGGTGGCGGCCCGGAAGGTCAGCGTGGCCGACCAGGAGGTGACCCGGCAGATGGTGCGGGGATTTCTCGATGGAGGGGCGGCGATCAATGTTCTCACCAGGCATGCCGGAGCCAGGGTAATCTGCGTGGATGTGGGGATGGCCAAACCGGTCGATGATCCCCGCTTGAAGGTGCGCCGGGTAGGTCCGGGCACGGGCGATATCACCGCCGGCCCTGCTATGAGCAGGGAGCAGGCCCGGTCGGCCGTGGAAGCCGGGATCGAGGTGGCCGCCGGTGAGATCAAGAAGGGGGCGCAGCTATTGGCCACCGGGGATATGGGCATCGGCAACACCACTCCCAGCACCGCTATTCTGGCCGCTTTCACCGGTTTCCCCGTGGCGTTGATCACCGGAAAGGGAACCGGCATTGATCATGAGGCCATGCAGCGGAAGGGGCGGATCGTAGAACAGGCCCTGGAGGTAAACAGACCTGATCCCCGGGACGGCCTCGATGTTCTGGCCGGGGTGGGCGGATTTGAGATCGGGGCCATCGCCGGAGTGATCCTCGGTGCCGCCGCATTCCGGGTACCCGTGGTCATCGACGGCTTTATCTCCGGGGCGGGAGCGATGATCGCCCGGGCACTGGCCCCACGCTCCGTGAATTTCGTGCTCGCCTCACATCTCTCGGAGGAACCGGGTCACAAGGTCATGCTAACCTGGCTCGGGGTTCGCCCGATGCTGCAGATGAATATGCGCTTAGGAGAGGGCACCGGCGCGGCGCTTTCATTTACCCTGATCGACGCCGCCTTGAAAATCGCCAGGGAGATGGCCACCTTTGATCAGGCCGGCGTTTCCGATACCGGCCTCCGCTAAACCATAAAGCGGGTTAACATAAAACAACTGCAACAACTCCGTCCCCTCGTTTCCCTGATGATGGGAGGACGGCAGAACGTGTGATAACCCCAGTTTTTACCCGCAGGGGCGAGGCCATGCCTCGCCCCTGTCTTCACAGTGGCCGGGCGGACGGGGCACCTGACAAATGACGGGGGAATGACGGGAATGACCGGAATTTGAGGACCGGTTACTAAAAAAGGACAAATAAGTTTTGTAGGTGTGTTCCACAGCCTACCGGACCTGAAGACAGATACGGTTAAGCTTTCGCTTAACCGTATCATTTTAACCCCTTGAAAAACAGTCTTTGTTTAACCGACCTTCACGATCAGCGCGGCAGCCGTGTCGCCGGCGGCGCAGCCGGTGATCATGGCATATCCGCCGCCCTTGATTACCGCCTCTTCGATGGCTTCAACGAGCATGCGCCCCATTGTGGGGGCCTGCGGGTGCCCGAAGACCATGGAGCTGCCGTAATTGTTGAAGGAAGCCGCATCGATCTCCAGCTTCTTGGCCAGGTAGAGGTCGTTGACGATGAACGGGTTGTGGTTCTTGATTGCAACCATATCTTTGGCGGTCAGCCCGGCGCGTTCAAGCGCCATCTTTGCTGCGGGCACCGGGGCCGCCGGCATGAACGCTTTCTTGGCCCGGGCGTACCCGTAAGAGATGACCTGGATGGTGATATTGGAGTCGGTGCTCAACTCAGCGGCGCGCTCCCTGGTGGTGACAATGATCCCCGCGTTGCCGTCCGCCGGGTGGGTCTGCCCTCCGAAAGTTAGAATACCGCCTTCCACCACCGGGCGCAGGCGGGCCAGCGCTTCTTTCGAGGTGGTGGGGATACCTTCATCGAGCCCCACTAGTATGGTTTCTTTGCGGGATTTTTTTACTTCCGCCGGAAACATGTAGCGCTTCTGAAAGGCCCGGTCGTTGACCAGAGAATCGTCATACTGCCGGTAGCGGATCAGGACCAGCTCGTCGGCCTGCTCGCGGGTGAATCCCTCTTCTTTGGCCACGTTCTCGGCGGTCATCAGCGTGCCGATATTGGTGGACGGGTCGGCCCGCATATTGTCCAGATTCCAGTTCTCGGAGATAACCTCGCCCCCGGGGCCCAGCGGATTGGGCCAGATCGTATGTGGGCCGTTGGAGCAGCGGTCAACCAGCAGGCAGTACGCGGTATTGACGCTTCCCATCTCCACGGCCATGCCGGCGTTGAAAACAGTTGTCGTAGCGGTAGAGCAGGCCTGCATCACGGTCATGCCGGGGATATCCGGAGCGCCCATCAAGAAAGCGGCCCAGGTTGCGCCGAAGAAAACACGATGCTGTCCGATGGTGATACCCAGGTAGAGATAGTCCAGCTCTCTCTGATCCAGACCCCGGCTTTCAAACCAGCGCTTGCTGGTCTTCGCGCCAAGCTCGATCGCGTTATCGTTTTCTAAACTGCCCTGCCATTTGCAAAACGGGGTGCTGTAGTATCCTTTGTAAGGAATATAGGCTTTTGTAAGCATAGTTGCTCTCCTTTCATCGGGTTAACAGGGGCACGCATATGCCGTACCCCTTCTTTCTACGTATCACACCGGAGCAGCAGCCTTGCCGTCCTTATTTCCCCTTGTATTTGGGCGGGCGTCCCGGAGGCGACTGCAGCCCGGCGAAGACATCTTCCAGGGCGAATAGCTCGTAGAGGCGGTCCAGCTCAAGCTCAATGGCCTTTTCGGTGGAAACGTCCGTCTGCGCATCCATCAATTCGTTGGACATCTGCAGCGCCAGGGGAGCCTTGGGCGCCAGGATCTTGACCAGCTTTTCGCCGAAAGCGGGATCCACCCCCTGCGGCGCCCCGCCTTTCAGCAGCCGGGTCACATTCTCCGCCGTGAAGGCCTTCACCGCTTCTTTGTATGCCGCGGGGATCTCGCGCGGCCGGTATTTTTCGAACTTCCCGCCGTCGGTAACTTCCCTGATGGCCCGGTCAACTTCAACCGGCTCCACCAGTTTGGTCACGATGCCCAGTTCCAGGGCTTCGGCTGCACGTATGGTTCTGCCCGTGAAAATATAGTACTTGGCCAGCTCCAGCCCCAGGTGCCGTCTCAGGCGGAAGAGGCCGCCCAAGCCGGGGAAGATACCGATCGCGGTTTCGGGAAAGCCGAGTGAACCTTGCGGCGTGGCCACGATGGCCTGGCAGGCCAGGGCCACCTCGCTGCCCCCGCCAAGGGAGAGACCGTCGAGCAGGGCTATGGTCAGCTTCGGCGAGTTTTCGAAGCGCAGCAGCAGCTCATGGCCCTTCTTGGTAAAGGCATAGGTCTTCTCCACGGTGTCGTTCTTGATGTTGTCGACGAAGAACTTGATATCCGCGCCGGCGATGAAGGCTTTCCCGGTGCCCCGGATCACAATCGCCTTTACCGCGGGGTTCTTCTCGGCCTCGTTGAACTTCTGTTCCAGCTGCCCCACCACCACCGGGTTGAGCGCATTCATCGCTTCGGGCCGGTTGATGGTTATGTAAGCCAGGTCGTCTCGAATCTCCAGGTCAACAAATTTGAAGGTGAAGGGCTCGCCTTTTTTATACTGCTCTTCCAATAGCCCGGGCATTTTGAAACCTTCGTGGCGGTCTGCTAGCTTCTTCACCATCTGGTAGGCTTTCTCGATACCCATACTGTTCATCAGCTCAAAGGGCCCCTGCCGCCAGGCCAGGCCAATCTTGGTCCCCCGGTCGACATCTTCCAAAGTGGCAACACCTTCGTCTACTTGCGCGGCGGCCACGCCCATGGCCACGGCGTAGAGCCGCCCGGCGATCATCTCCATCTTGCTTTCGTCTATCTCACCTTCCAGGCTGAAATCTTGTTTTAAGTCTTCAACCTGCCGGCGCAGCAGCTCGGGCGGGGCATAGAAGCTGCCCAGCTCCTGCCCCAGGTTCCTGGAGCCGTGGAGGCCGATAACGGTCCCGCCGGACATGTTCCACAGCTCAAAGAGACCGATGCCAAGGCCAAAGGCACGCTTGGTCGCCTCGTTGACGGTGGGGACGTTGGCCAGGCCTTCTTCGATAATGCGGATCGCTTCCACGTACCAGGGGATGAAGATACGGTTGACGCTGAAGCCGGGGGAGTCTTTCACAACCACCGGGGTCTTGCCGTGCAGGGTGGCAATCTGTAAAACTTTCTCTTTGGTCTCTTCGCTGGTCCCTTCGTGTGCAATCAGTTCCACCAGGCGGTTCTTGGCCGGGTGGAAAAAGTAGTGAGTGCCGATAAAACGGTCGGGACGCTTGGTCCACCTGGCCAGGTTCCCCACGTAAAAACTGGAAGTGTTGGTGGCGAAAATCGTCTTCGGCCCGCAAATCTGGTCCAGCTTGGCAAATAGCTCGCCCTTGACCTTCTCATCCTCAAATACCGCCTCCACAACCAGGTCGGCATCGGCCAGCTCTTTCATATCGGTGGTGCCGTGAATGCGGGAGAGTATTTCGTCTACCTGTGCTTCGGTGAAGATCCTGCGCTCGACCGCTTCTTTCAAGGTCTCGCGGATGTTCTTAAACCCTCGCTCCACGAACTCATCCTTGAGGTCAACCAGGACCACCTGGAGGCCTTCCTGGGCCATCTTCTGGGTGATACCGCTGCCCATGTTGCCGGCTCCTACAATACCGATCTTGAATGTTTTGCTCATAATGCTTCTCCTTTCCATGGATTTGATATTAAACAGTACTAAATGGATACGTCAGGCAATGTCTTACCGGATTGGGCAATTTCGCGCCAAAGCTGGACAATTACCCCTTGAGACAGGTTGTAACCCTCAATGGTATTCTCTTCCAGAAAAGTTATCTTCCTCCCGCGACCCGATCATGAGAACCTGAACAAACTTATTGTTA
>CAZPET010000148.1:0-5096 GCA_964585625.1 uncultured Syntrophomonadaceae bacterium | reverse complement strand
CGGTAAAGAGCTCCCTCGTGCCAGAAAGGGTTGCCGGCAGGCCGCGCTGAGCGGATATCGGTCTTCACCGGGTTGTTGCGATGCTCCGTCCATGGGCCGAGGGGTGTCGGAGCATACCAGGCAAAGAGATTCAGCCCGGGATCCGCTTCCTTCAATGAGCAGAGGAGCCACCAGAAGCCGCCGTATTCAAAAATGGTGCTGTCGATAAAGCCCCGCCCTTTAAGCAGCGTCGCCTTCTTCTCCCAGCGCTGCCCCTTCCGGCAAAAGCGGTACAGGCTCACCTCTGCGGCATCACCGCTTTCCGGAACGCAGTAAAGCTCATCTTCCCAGGTGAAAAGATAAGGATACGAGAGGTGATACGGCTCGCTGATCGCCGGCCTCCTTCGCTCCACACCGGAGATATCATCCAGGTTCAGGCTCGAGATAACGCCCTTTCCGTCAGGGTAGCTAAAGTCTTCGAATAAAATCACGGTTCCGGCAGCGTCCGGATAAGCAAAGGGATCGGCAAAAAACCTTTCCGGAGGCGGTTCCGGCAGCCACTGCACCGCCGGCTTCTCCAGTAGAAAATCCTGCACCGGACGTTGAACAATCCCTACATTCCACTTCTCGGTCTTCTTAATATATTTATCGCGGGCCCTGTTTAGGGCCAGGCTCAGGAAATAGCGAATCATCTGCAGGTTCGTGGGAGCGTAATAGACGGGGCCCCCGTTCGGGGAGGGCGTTTCACAGCCGGCGGCGCCGCCCATGATCTCGATGCAGAGCTGCCGCGGCCAGTCCGTGGTGCCAAAAAGTGCCTGGTCCAGGTTCGCTTCGTAAGAGCGGTTCATCGTCGGGAAAAACCCCTTTTTCAGCACCACCCCCCCATCGAGCCTGTCGCTTAGTTTCTGCAAGATAGCTCCCGTGGCGGCATGACCCAGGTATATCTCCCAGAAGCAGGGGGGGCCCCCGCGGACGACTTCCGGATCATCGTGATGAAAGGACCAGACCCCGTAGCGGGGCAGCTCCAGGATCTCGCCCTTGATAATTCCAAAATGAAAGCGGAGGATGAAATCAAGATCAAACTCCTTGATGGTCTCGATATCTTCAGCCCTAAAATACTCCGCATAGGATCCCTTCCGGATTACCCGGCAGGAGATGCGGGGAACCCCGGCCAGCAGGGCGGATAGATCGATCTCCTCCACCGCTCCCGGCCGCACCCGGTTAAAATAGAGCTCAGAGATCAGCTTCCCGCGGCAGAGCTTGAAAATAAGATAGCGCAGCCGGGAAAGCGCTCTCCGGAATAGCGATCTTTTTACTACAGGCCGCTTCGGAGCATCGAGATCGTTTATGATCAGCAGCGCCGGTTTTACCCCGTGCAGGCCGAGCAACTTTTCAATAGCTTCAGCCTGCCACTTTTGAAAGCAATCGCCTTTACACATGATCCCGAATCTTATCTCTTTAACCACAGCATCACCCCCCTTGCTGGAATATCAATATCGCCGGCAGCGATCAATCCAGCTCAAATTCATCCCGCCAGCCTGCTCTATCCTCAAAAGGCGGCTGCTGCTCCTTCCAGAGCAGGCAGTCTTCCAGGACCAGCAGATCTATTTCCGTGCGCATAAAACAGCGGTAAGCATCCTGCGGCGTGCAGACGATCGGCTCGCCGCGCACGTTAAACGATGTATTCACGATCACGCTGCAGCCGGTAATCTCTTTAAAGGCCTTGATCAAGAGATAATAGTCCGGTTTATCTTCCGGATGGACGGTCTGGACCCGCGCGCTGTAATCGACGTGGGTCACCGCCGGAATATCGGAGCGCGGTTGGTTGACCAGGGCAAGCATATCCCCGGTTTGATAAAAAGACTCCAGGTCCACCGGCAGAGTCCGCTCCGGTTTAACCCGGGCCACCAGCAGCATATACGGGCTTTCCATGTCCAGGTCAAAATAATCGCCGGCATCTTCGGCCAGCACGGAAGGCGCAAAGGGCCGGAAAGACTCGCGGTATTTGATCTTCAAATTCATCACCGACTGGGTCTCTTTACGGCGGGGATCACCCAAAATAGAGCGGGCTCCCAGCGCCCTGGGGCCAAATTCCATGCGGCCGGCAAAATAGCCGACAATCTTGCCCCCGGCCAGGGTCCGGGCGACGGTTGCCGCGCGCTCGCGCGGATCCGCGATCCGCTCGTAGGGATAGCCGTGGCGCTCCAAAAAGGCGTCGATCTCGCCGGCGCTGAACGAAGGACCCAGGTAGCTGCCTTTTTGCAGATCGCGCCCTCGCGGATTGTAAAGGCGCGGTGCCCCGAAATAGCGATGCGAGACCAGCAGGGCGGCCCCGAGAGAGCCGCCGGCATCTCCGGCCGCCGGTTGAATCCAGAAATTTTGACTAAATATTTTCTCCTTGATAATTTTACCGTTGGCCACGCAGTTCAAAGCGACGCCGCCCGCCAGGACCAGGTTGGCGCAGCCGGTCTCTTTTTTGGCAAAACGGGCCATTTTCAAAATGATTTCCTCGGTAACCTTTTGAATAGAGGAGGCCAGGTCCATCTCCCGGCGGGTTATCCGGGTCTCCGGCCGTCGTGGCGCCCCCCCAAAGAGCGCCGCAAAGCGCTCGTTGGTCATGGTCAGGCTCTCCAGGTAGCCGAAATAGTCCGTATTCAAACGGTAGGAACCGTCTTCCTTGATATCAATAAGCATCTCGCGGATCTGGTCGTAATATTTCGGCTCTCCGTAAGGCGCCAGACCCATAAGCTTGTATTCTCCTGAATTGACCTTGAATCCGCAAAAATATGTAACGGCGCTGTAGAGAAGTCCCAGGGAATGCGGATAGTTCAGCTCGTAGAGCAGCTCTATCTGAGCTTCTTTCCCGAAACCTACCGTGGTGGTGCTCCATTCACCAACCCCGTCAAGGGTAATAATTGCCGCTTCAGAAAAAGGAGACGGGTAGAAGGCCGAGGCGGCATGAGCAAGGTGATGCCCGGTGAAGAGAAGCCGGCCTGTCTTGCCCAGGGAGCCGAGCTCGCGGAGGACGTAATCCTCCACCCACATCTTGATCCCTAGAATCGAACGGCAGGCTTTCAGAAACTGCTCCCTGCCTTGCTCCCCTGCAGTGAGACAATTTTTTACCACGCGGTCAAAAGTAAGGATCGGGTTATCGTAAAAAACGATGGCGTCCAGCTCTGCAGGTTCGATGAAGGCCTCTTCTAGGCAGTAATTGATCGCCCGGCGGGGAAAGCGCGGATCATGCTTCTTGCGGGTAAAGCGTTCCTCCTGGGCCGCAGCAATTATTTCACCGCCGCGCACAAGCGCCGCCGCCGAATCATGATAGAAAGCAGATATCCCTAAAACAGTTTGATGCACCTTACTTTGACACCGCCTTTCCCCCGGTTAGCATTTCAGATATGACATTTTTTAGCGATAAGGCCAGCGCCCGGTGCCCTGCAGGGGTTAAATGAACATCCCTGGAAAAGCGAAACCGGCGCCGCTCCGGCAAGGAATAGCTTAAAAGGTCCGGCAGCGGGTCGTGCAACCTGCAGCCCGTCCCGTCAGCAAGCTCCCGAAAACGGGCCCGGTAAGAAGCTGAATTGCTTGTTTCTTCGATATAGTGGTATAAAGGCAAGGGGACCAGCAGCACCTCTCCGGCGTAATCGGCCGCCCACTTTTTCAGGATCGCCTGCATCAGCAGCCAGGCGGGGTTTTCCGGGTGATTGTATTCGGGCAGCGGCTGGTAACGGGTCAGCTTCTGCAGCAAATCCTTGAACCCCATTTGATTGATCACTTTACGCAGCCTGTGGTGCCGCCCCCCCCGATCGAGATAGCGCTTTGCCTCGTCGGGGAGCTCCCCTTTCCGGTAAGGGGTCGGGTTAACTGGCACATGATGCAACACCAGTTCCCCGCCGGCCAGTTCAAAGTAAGGCTTGGCGTAGCAGAGCTCCTCGCCCCTTTCATTTTCGAAAAAGCGGTATCGCGCCTCCACCCGCCGGATATTTTCCACAAGAACCGCAATTACCAGCAGGTCGCTTTCCAGACCGGCTCCATACTCCCGGTAGGCCAGGTACTGCTGGTCGGTTCCCGTACCCGGCAGACCGAAATTGTATATTTCAATATCTGGAATTTCTTGCTCCAGGAGATCGCCAAAGCGCCTGACGTCTGAAACGCCGTCCCCCGCGGTGAAGGAATCACCAAAAAGAAGGATCCGCGGTCTGCCCTCCCTTTTGCGAACGTTAAAATCGTGACGGCAACGGAAGCCGGCGCTGTTAACCTGAAAGAGGTAGCCGCCGCCCTCGTGCGGAATGCGGGCATTCAGGCCCGGGATATAGCGGTAGCCGATCACGGGGTCATATTGAAAGATCTGGCGCATCCCCTACCTCTCCTCCCCGGTCCAACCCGCGGCGTCTTCCATGACTTCTTTGTTTGCCGCCAGACCGATCACCAGCCAGAAAAATGAACCCAGCACCGGCTGGTTAAAAACCGGGTAGCCGGCCGTGAACAGAATCAAGATCAAAAACGAGACAAGAAGAGCGTGGCAGAAGTTGTTCGTTGCGGCAACCGCCTGAAGTTTCACAAAAGTGACCAGGAGAATCCAGAAGAAGATCAGCAGCATCAGCAGGCCGCCTACCAAAAATATCTCCAGGTAACCGTTGTGCGGCAAAACAGCGTTCCCAAAACCCCGCGCCGCCACGGCGGCGGTCCCGGCAACCCCGAAACTGCTCCCTCCCAATATGTTGAGGAAATAGATATCGCTTCGTGCCGCAGAAAGTTCGACTCCCTCCTCGATTTTATTGAAGATACGATACCAGATCTCTTCAATAACGCCGGGGCCGGATTCGCCGGAGGCAGTCTCCTCCTGTCCGATAAAAGTCTCCGTCAAGACCGCGCTGTATTCGCTGAAGTCCTGCAGAAAGGGCGTATTTAACATCAGAACAAGAACCCCGAGCAGAAGAGTGATTGTAAGAAGAAAAACAGCCGCTGTTCTGCGAGTTAAAATGAACTGTTTGTAGCGGTACAGGAAAATGATTGCAATGGCAATGATCAGGCCGAGCAGGGCGGCCTTGGAGATGCTGAAAAGAAGCAAGAGCACCGCCGCCAGGAGGAAAAAGCCTTTCGCTATCCAGGAGCGC
>CAZPET010000147.1:0-5131 GCA_964585625.1 uncultured Syntrophomonadaceae bacterium | reverse complement strand
ACATCATTAAAGCATTACGCCGTCAATTCCCAGGAGCACCGCCGCTTGACGATCAGCTCCGAAGTCGATGAAAGAACCCTTCGAGAGATTTACCTGAAAGCCTTTGAGATCGCCGTAAAAAAAGCCCGCCCCGACACGGTCATGTGCAGCTACAACCTGATTAACGGACTCCATGCCGGCGATAATAAAAAGTTGCTCTGGGATATCTTAAGGGAGGAATGGGGCTTTGACGGTATCGTCATCTCGGACTGGGGTGCCGTAAACGACCGGATCAAGGGGCTCATGGCCGGGCTTGATCTGGAGATGCCCTCATCCAACGGTATTCTCGACCGGCAGATCGTCGAGGCTGTTGAATCGAATGAACTCGATGTTAAATACCTGGACCGGGCCGTCAAAAGGATCCTCCGTTATGTCTTTAAATGTGCAGAAACAGGAGATAGATCCGGCACCTTTAAGACAGATTATGAGAGGAACCATGCACTGGCGCGCAAGGCGGCGGCAAGCGGCGCCGTCTTGCTGAAAAACAGGAATCAGATCCTGCCGCTGAGCCCCGAAGCAGACTTTGCCGTTATCGGGGGTCTGGCCAAGGCGCCCCGTTACCAGGGAAGCGGCAGCAGCAGGGTAAACCCGAGAAACCTGGTCAGCTTCTGCGATTACCTGGATATGCAAAATATGGCCTACGCATATGCGCCGGGCTATACCATGGACGGCGACGGCTACTCGGAAAATGAGATTGCCGCCGCCGTAGAGATCGCCCGGAATAAAAAGTATATCCTGGTTTTTGCCGGCCTGACCGATGAATATGAGTCCGAAGGTTTTGACCGCACCCACCTGGAGATGCCCCGGGGACACGATAATCTTATCTCCGCCCTCGGCAAAGTATCGGACAACGTCATCGTCGTTCTCAGCTGCGGCGCCCCGGTGGAGATGCCCTGGCTGGACCGGGTTGGCGCCGTCCTCAATCTCTATCTGGGGGGAGAGGCCGTAGGCGAGGCGGCCTATGATCTTCTCTTCGGCCGGGTGAACCCCTCCGGCAAACTGGCCGAGACCTTCCCGCGGCGCTTAACAGATTGCCTCGCCGTAAATTATTTCGGGATGGGCCCTAAGAGGGTCCATTACCGGGAAAGCATCTTTGTCGGATACAGGTATTATGATACCGCCCAAAAAGAGGTGCTCTTTCCCTTCGGCCACGGACTCTCCTATACCATCTTTACCTACTCCAACCTGGAGCTAAGCGCCGAAACGATAGATGAAAACGATACCCTCACCATCAGCTTCGAAATCGAGAACATAGGAGATCGCGACGGCGCGGAGGTGGCTCAGGTCTACGTCCGGGATCCCGGGGCGACTCATTTTGTCCCTGAAAAGGAGCTTAAGGCCTTTAAAAAGGTTTTCCTGAAGAAAGGCGAATCGAAAACCGTTACTTTGGATTTGAAAAGAGACGCTTTTGCTTTCTACAATGTCCGGACCGGGAACTGGTGCGTGGAAAGCGGCGATTTTGAAATCCTGGCCGGTTCATCTTCCCGGGATATATTGCTCCGGGCTGCGGTTCAGGTGAAGGCACCTGCTGTAGAAATACCCGATTATAAAGAGGAGGCGCCGGTTTACCATTCTCTCGCCGATGCGGAGGAGATCCCCCTGGAGCAGTTCGAGGCGCTCATGGGCAGGAAAATAGCCCTCGAGACTCCCATCAAGAAAGGAGAGCTCGACCTCAACAGCACAGTCAGCGACCTGGGTGTAAGCACTTTCGGAAAGATTTTCAGGTGGGCCGTGGCCAGGTTCTCCCCGATGGTTTTGCCCAAGGGCGCCCCGGAGTTCGAGAAAAACATGGTCCGGGAGGGGGCCATGTCCCTGCCCGTGCGTAATATTTTCTCCATGACCAACGGCGCGGTGACCTATGAGGCCACCCTGGGTCTGCTCACGGCCTTTAACGGAAAGACGGCCAAGGGGCTCTATCGCTTCATCAAAGCCATGCTCTCCAAAAAAACGCCAAATAAAACGGATCTTTACAGGTGACGTGTGCAGAATCGTTAGGTAGACACCAGGTTTTGAGATCCTTCGCTTCGCTCAGGATGACCTGCAATAAAAGGGTTTCCAAGATGGAAAAATGTGGGCAAAGATCTGGATTAAGAGAGGAGAGAGCCGGCCATGACAAAAAAGAGAAAGACGGTTTTACTGGTTCTAACCGCATGCGTGTTGTTCGGGCTGCTCTATGCGATAACATATATCCCACGTAAGTTGATTACGATCGAGCCGGAAAGTGTTTCCAGGATAGAGATATTTGACGGTACCCGGGGAGAATTGCTCACCGTTACCGCGGCGGAAGAGCTGAATCATATCATCGGCAACCTTAACCGGGTCACCTTCCAGAAAGGAAAATGCAGTTTCGGGTACATGGGATACAGGTATCGCCTGACCATTTACAATCAGAAAGGAACAGAGCGGCAAAGCTTGATTATTAACAGCAGTGATCTGATCAGATACCGTAGTTTCTTCTATACAGATAAGGAAAACAGCATCGATATTGACTATATCAGTTCTCTGTTTGACCGGGATTAGAGGAGAAGAAGCCTGGCAGCGGGCGAACAGAGTACGCCCCCACGACGTTGCCGCAAAGCGTCAAACTGGGATTTTTGGCTGTAGTTATACCGCGACCCAGGTTTTTTCCCGGGCGGCTCTCTCCACGGCTTCGATGATCTGCTGGTTGATCATGCCGTCGTAAAAACTTGGCTCCGGCGGGTAATCTTCCACGATGGCCTTGATAAACTCGTAATACTGATGGCTGAAGGCATGCTCCCAGCCGAGAATGTGGCCGGGCGGCCACCACCTGTCCATATACTCGTGCCCGGGTCCGGTCACCAGGATCCTCCGGAATCCCCGGATGCTGCTCTCTTCATCCGTGAAATAGACTTCGAGCTCGTTCAATCTTTCCAGGTTGAAGCGCAGGCATCCTTTACTGCCGCCGACCTCAAACTGCAGGCCATTCTTGTAGCCGGTGGCGATCCGGGAAGTTTGGAATGTGCCCATGGCCCCGTTGGCAAACCTGGCAATGAAGAGCGCGGCGTCGTCTGTCGTCACCTCTTGCTTCGGCAGCTCTTCATTCAAGGACGCCCTCTCCTTGATGAATATATCACTCATGCCGGCAACCCCCGCAATCTCTCCCACCAGGAAACGCGCCAGGTCGATAATATGCGAACCCTTGTCAGCCACGGAGCCGGCGCCGGCCAGCTTTTGATCAAATCTCCAGAGATAGGGCACGGCGGGATCGGCGGCCCAATCCTGCTGGTACGAAGCCTTGAAATGATAGATTCTTCCCAGCTTCCCTCCCTGGACCAGGTCGCGGGCCAGCAGCACGGCGGGAATTCGCCGGTAGTTGAAATTGACCATATGCTTGACCTTGTTTTGCCGCGCCGCTTCATACATCAACCTGGCCTCTTCGAAAGTCATCCCCAGCGGTTTTTCACAAAATATATGTTTGCCGTTTGCCGCGGCGGCAACAGCGATCGCTGCATGCGTATAACCGGGTGAAGCTATGGCCACGATATCAATTTCCGGATCATGGACCACCTCGTTCCAGTCATGAACATGCGATTGCCAGCCGTACTTTTGGGCGGCGCCGGCCACGTCATCCTTGACGCCGCAGATAACTTTGAGCACGGGCTCTACACCGGGGTCAAAAAACATCGGCATGGTGCGCAGAGCGTTGCTGTGGGCCTTGCCCATGAACCGGTAGCCGATCAAGCCTATGTTCAGCTGTTTTTTCATGAGGAAACTTACCTTCTCCTGCCGGATAAGATTTTTATCTAAAGCTTTTGTCATTGATATGTGGACAGATTATAATACCTGGATTATTTTACACGGGTTGCCCGCAGCAAAGACTCTGTCCGGAATATCTTTGGTTACCACGCTGCCCGGGCCAATCGTCGTATGATCGCCAATCCGCACTCCCGGACAGATGATCACCCCGCCGCCAATCCAAACATTGTTCCCGATCACTACCGGCCTGGCCAGTTCTTTTCCGGTCAGCCTTTCACCGGGATCGAGAGGGTGGGTGGCGGTATAAATCTGCACACCGGGTCCCAGGAGCACATTGTCTCCGATCTTTACGGAATTCACATCGAGAATAACGCAGTTGAAATTGGCATAGAAATTTTCCCCGACCTCGATGTTGTATCCATAATCACAGTAAAAGGGCGGCTCGATATAGAGAGCCCCTCTTGCCTTAATCAGCTGCGCCAGGATGTTATTTCTCTTTTCCAGGTCACCCGGCATGCTCCGGTTATAGGCTAAGATTAGTTTTCGGGCCCGATTCCTCTCCTCCGTCAACTCTTCGTCGGCCGCAATATACAGTTCTCCCGCCAGCATCTTCTGTTTTTCACTTCTGCGATCTTGGTTCATCCAAGAATCTGCTCCTTTTTATTCATGGCGCCAAGCAAGTATATTTACGGCGGCCAGCGCTTTCCGGAGTTCAAGGGGCCCGGTAAAATGAATTGTCTTGAACCCCAGATCATGTGCGGGGGCCAGGTTTGCGGGACGGTCATCAATAAATAAAGTCTCCCCGGCCTTTAAACTGTATTTCTCCAGCAGGTATTGATAGATTTCAGGCTCCGGTTTGACGCGCTTGATTTTTGCGGAGATAACCAGGCCGTCAAAGAGTTTGAAGAAGTGATAACGCCGGTAAACCTTTTCAAAGGCGGACAGGTGAAAATTCGATAATGCGTAAAGTTGAAATTCCGCTCTCTTCAGCTCTTCAAGAATGGAGACAGTGCCTTCTATCGGGATCAAGATGCTTTCCCAATCAGAAAACACCAGTTCAATATCTTTTTTCAAGCGGGGGCAGCGCCGGCAAATGGCCGTCATGGCCTCCCCGGCGGTTACGGTCCCCCGGTCCAGTTCGATCCAGAGGTCGCTTTGAAATATTGCTTCATAAAGCCGGCGGCACTTTGCCGGATCAGAAAACTTTCTCTTTAGGAATCTTTCCGGATTAAATTCTAAAAGAACATCCCCAAGATCAAAAACAATATTCTTTATCATGAGTCCTCCTGAAGTTTGCCGAAATCGAAAACCTCTCTTTATACAGAGATAACCGCTACATGATCTATTGAGCCTTTTCAAGCTCTACCCCCCGGTT
>CAZPET010000146.1:0-5137 GCA_964585625.1 uncultured Syntrophomonadaceae bacterium | reverse complement strand
CTGTTATCCGCCGCCGCGCGGCAGTCCCGGATCAGGTATGCGGTTCCCGGAAACCCTCTCGACGGGGACCTTGCGGTTAAACATTTACTTCGCCGGGCGCCGGCTTGCGGGCACCGGATCAAGATTATTCCCGGTGTCAGTCTTTCACCGCCGGGAGTGAACGCCGCATTGCGGGATCTGGAGAAGATCCTGACCGTGCTCCGTTCCCCCCGGGGATGCCCCTGGGATCGGAATCAGACGCACCGCAGCCTGCGGGGTTATCTCATAGAAGAGGCCTACGAGGTTGTCGCCGCTATTGAGAGGGATGACGATGCTGCATTAAAGGAAGAGCTGGGGGATCTTTTGCTGCAGGTTCTCTTTCACAGCGAGATCGCCCGTGAAGAGGGACGCTTTGATCTGGATGCTGTGATCGAGGGCATTACCGCCAAGCTGATCCGCCGTCACCCGCATGTTTTTGGGACCGGACGGGAAACTTCTCCCGCCGGGGCGATCGTCCGCTGGGAGCAGGTCAAAGAGCTGGAGAAGGGTGCAGGTGCGGCCGGCCGCATACAGGTCGATCCCGCTCTGCCGGCGCTGCTTCGTGCATACAAAATTCAAAAAAAGGCGGCGTCGTTCGGCTTCGACTGGCCTTCCCTGGAAGGGGCGGTGGAGAAGCTGAAAGAGGAGGCTGCGGAGCTGAAAGATGCATACCGCCAGGGGGTTCCGGGCAGAATAGAAGAAGAATATGGTGATTTTTTGTTTGCGGCGGTCAATGTAGCCCGCTTTTTAAAGTTGAATCCTGAAATGGCCCTGGGGAAGGCGCTGAGAAAGTTTTTGGCTCGCTTTGCCTATGTCTCGGCCCGGGTTGCCGGAACAAACCGGCCTTTCAGCAGTTTTTCTCTTGACCAACTGGACCGGTGGTGGGAAGAGGCGAAGATTAAAGGAAAAAACATCTAAAAAGCAGGAATCATCGTCATAACAGCGAATTAGCAATATCATGGTGACTATATGATTTTAATTACTTTTCAGGAGGGAACAAGCGGTGAATAAATCTGAGTTGATTGGGATGGTCTCAGAAAAGACCGAAATGGCCAAGAAAGATGTAGAGAAAGTAGTCAATGCAGTAATTGAGAGTATTATTGATACCGTAACGCGTGACGAAAAAGTGCAGCTGGTCGGATTCGGTACTTTTGAAAGAAGGCATCGGGCTGCGCGTAAAGGCCGGAACCCGGCCACGAACGAGGAGATTACCATCCCGGCGCTAAATGTGCCTGTCTTTAAAGCAGGCAAAGCTTTCAAGGACAGGGTGAAATAACCGGCGTAAAAAAGAAGAACAACCAATCGTTTATTTTTAACGAAGGCCGTCCCCATGTGGAGACGGCCTTGTTGATCAGAGTATATTCTTTCGCTCCGGGAAAAATAAAGCGGATGAATATAATCTGAAAAGCTGGTGAGGTTACATGTCCCGTTTGCTGCGAATCACACTGCTGCTGCTGTGCGGCGCATTTCTTTTCTCTACCGGTTGCCGCCGTCAAAGGCAGGCGGAACCGCCGGCACTCCCCGAGGCGCTAAAAGAATATCAGGGCCGGGAGCCGCGGTTGAAAGTATATCAGCACGAAACCGGCGATATAACCGAGATGAGCTTTGAGGACTACATCGCCGGGGTGGTGGCTGCGGAGATGGATCCGGAATGGCCGGAGAGCGCTCTGGGAGCCCAGGCCATAATTGCCCGCAGCTTTACCCTGCAAAAAATCAAGGAGAACGGCGGCCTCCCCGAACGCAATGCCCATGCTTCAACCGATTTCAGGGAGTTTCAGGCGTACAATGCTGCGCGGATCAACGAGCGGGTCCGGAAAGCCGTGGAAAATACCCGCGGCAAGGTTGCCGTTTACAAGGGCGATTATATCAGGGCCTGGTTTCATGCCTATGCCGGCCCCCGGACCGCTTTGGCTGATGAAGGACTGGAGTATAAGGGCGGCAATCCTCCCTATATCCAAATAGTAAGCAGCCCGGCGGAAGAAATTATTCCCGAATCAGAGAAAAACTGGAGCGCCTCCTTTCCCCTGGCCCAGGTCCAGGCGGCGGTGCGGGAAGCCGGGGGCGGTGATCCCGGGCCGGTTGAGAGCGCCGCGATCAGCGCGAAGGGACCTTCCGGCAGGGCGACGCGGATCAAAATAAATGAGGTTGAGGTCCCGGCGTCCTCGCTGAGGCTGGCCCTGGGAAGCACTGAAATGCGCTCCACTTTTATCGACCAAATCGAGGTGGGCGAGGGAGGGCTCTACCTGGCCGGCACCGGTTACGGGCACGGCGTGGGCATGTGCCAGTGGGGCGCGCGGGCGCTGGCCGAAGAGGGACGCTCCCCCGATGAGATCGTCAACTATTTCTACCGCGATATCTCCCTGGCCCGGGCATGGTAAAAAAGGTGGGACACCGGGGGCGTACCTTGTTGTCCCACTATCCGAGGATGATTGCAGCCGGCTCATGCGGTAACAGGACCCGGTTACCCTGCAGCACCCGCATGCTGTCGCCGGAGATTTCATCGATAAGCAGGATCCGGCCGTCGGCCTCCCCGAATTCATACTTTATATCGATCAGCTCAAGCCCCTTTTCTGCGAGACGTTCTTTGATCGGTAATGTAGCCCGGCGGGCGGCCTCCTCCATGTAGCCGGCTGCCGCCGGAGAGGCGATCTGCAATGCCGCCAGGGTCTCGGCGGTAACCGGCGGATCACCGCGATCGTCATCTTTCAAGGTAAATTCCACCAGTGAGGGCAAAGGCATCCCCTCCGCCGCATATTTACCGTAGCGGCGCACGAAGCTGCCCCAGGCTTTTTCGCGGCAGATCACCTCCAGTCCGAAAGAGCGGGCTCTTTTCACCAGGAGGCAGTTTTCCCCCGGCCCGGGACCTAGATAATGTGTAGGTATGCCGGCCTGCTCCAGCAATTCGAAAAAATAGATTGAAAGGCGCAGCGAGGCGCCGCCCTTCCCGGCGACCTCGCCGACCACTTCATTGCCCCCGGGATCGAGCAGTTCTCCGGTTCCGGTGACGCTGTCTTTAAAATAAAGCAGGAGCCGGTCTTCTGCATATAGAAAAATATCTTTGGTTTTTCCGCGGTAAAGCAGCTCCAACTTGTCACTCCTTCTTATTTTAGCTCAGGTATTGCTTTTCTCTTCGGTACAGGGTTGGATAATCCTCCCTGCAGTTTACCCCATTTTGCGAATAGTAAACGTTGACGGAACGTTTTTTTCAACAAGGCCCATTCTCCATTGGTTGAGACATAAACCTGGTACAAACTCATATAATAAATTGAAAAACAAGCGGCTCTATCGGGAGGAGAAAAAATGGAAGAGAAATACAATTTCCGCAGCGGTCAGCATCGACTGGTCATCGAAAACAGGGATCATACCGAGGTTACCGGTGTCGTTCATGTGGACAGCTTTGATGATGAAGAGGTGATCATGGAAACAGAGTTGGGCTTGCTGGCGGTGCGCGGCGAGAATTTGCACATCAAGCATTTGAACCTGGATCAGGGGGAAATATTCATCGAAGGTTACGTCCTGGAACTGGCTTATGCGGAAGAGAAGGGTTCGCGGGCCCGCGGAAAAAACCTGCTGGAGAGGCTATTTAAATAGTGACAGTGCTTTCCGCCTCTTCACCGGCTGTCCAGCAGTTGATTGCTTTTTTGGAAGCGCTGGCCATGGGAGCGTTCTTTGCCGCAGTATACGATCTCTACCGGTCATTACGGATGCAGTTCCGGCGCCTCCCGGCGGCCCTCTCGGTGACTGCAGATTGCCTGTTTTGGATTGCCGCCGCGGCTGCCACGATCTTGTTTTTGGTCTACCGGCGCTGGGGTGAGATTTATGCTTACACCTACTGCGGCCTGGCCGGCGGGTTCATCATCTATTTCTATTTTTTAAGCAGCTTTTTGCTTCCCCTCTGGCAGAAAGGGTTCGGCTTTCTTTTCCGGCCATGGCAGTGCCGGAACAAGGCTGCCGGGGGTACCGGGGAGGGAATAGAGGATAAAGAGAAACGATTTTTCCGGAAATGTAGGATCTTTCGCTTCATACGGCGAAAATAAAAAAAACGATAGAATACCATTAAGTTATTCGAGCTTGAACCGGGGATGTGATCCTGATCCGAAGAACCGGAAAAAGGTCCGGGGGAAGGATAACTCCTTTTCCCCGCCGCAAACAGCGCAGTTACGGGATCTCCAGGCTGATCACCATGGCCGGGGCAATTTTGCTTTGTTTTCTTATCGCCGTGGTTGTTGTCCAGATGTTCCAATACAACCGGTTACGGAAGGAGCTTGAATCAGCCGAGCTGCGGGTCGATGAATACGAATCTCG
Source organism: uncultured Syntrophomonadaceae bacterium (assembly GCA_964585625.1). GTDB lineage: Bacteria > Bacillota > Dethiobacteria > DTU022 > DTU022 > JAAZIN01. The sequence goes on along the minus strand of CAZPET010000146.1, from coordinate 814 downwards.
CAATGAAAAAGTTACCGAAGAGATCGCCCGGCTGCACGAACCCGGCTATATCGAGATGCTGGCCCGCAAGTTGTTGGGTCTGGTCCGGCCCGGGGAGATTGTTTTTCAGCTTGAGGATTGACAAAGCATTCGAAAAAGTTATAATAACCTTAGGTTTAAGTAAGTATTAGCAAGGAGGATATTTTAGCGGCATGCCCGTAGAGGTAGGCAGTATCGTGGAAGGGGTGGTCACCGGGATCACAAATTTTGGCGCTTTTGTTACATTGCCCGGGGGGGAAACCGGGCTGGTGCATATCTCCGAAGTGGCCAATTCTTATGTCAAGGATATCCATGACCATCTAAAGAAGTCTGACCTGGTTAAAGTGAAGGTGCTCTCGGTGGACGGCAGCGGGAAAATTGGCCTTTCAATCCGGCAGGCTCTCGCCGGTTCCAGTGCCCGCGGTGCCCGCGGTTCCCGCAGTTCCCGCAGTTCCCGCAGGGAGGATCGGGTTACTTTTGAAGACAAACTGGCCCGCTTCATGAAAGAGAGCGACGAACGGCTGCAGGATTTGAAACGAAATACCGAGTCAAAAAGAGGCGGCCGGGGAACTTACCGGGAAGCTTATTAGAAGCTTGCCTGAGGTTTCCTGATTGAATTGTAGAAAAGGCTGACGGTTGAAGCGGCTTTACATGCGCGTTTTGAAAAACACCTGAAGGGGTGTTTTTTTATGCTATTTTAACTGAAGCGGGCATATGATTAATGGACGAACTGGTGAGCCGGTGAAGGAGGATGGCGTGAAGGGGAAAACGCTGCTGATTGTTCTGGTTGGACATC
>CAZPET010000145.1:0-5172 GCA_964585625.1 uncultured Syntrophomonadaceae bacterium | reverse complement strand
CGGGCGGCCGCAAAGAGATTTTAAGCGTTATCGGAAAGCTGCACCGGGAAAGAAAGATGACTGTGATTTTTATATCTCACAGCATGGATGATGTGGCCCGCCTGGTCGAGCGGATCGTGGTCATGGACCGGGGCCGGATCATCGACGACGGCCCGGCCCGTGAAGTTCTCACCAGGACCGGCCTGCTGCGGCAGATCGGCCTGGAGCCGCCCCAGGTGATCGAGATCATGCAGCGGCTGCGGGAAAACGGTTTCGCCGTGCCAACTGGAGTATTAAATGTCAACGAAGCGCTTTCCGAAATCATAAAAGTTTTAACCAGACCGGGGGTGAACGGGAGTTGGAATTAACCAGGAACCTGACCCTGGGGATCTATCTTCCCGGCGACACGGCAATGCACTGCCTTGACCCGCGGACCAAGATCGCCGGTGCCGCCGGGTTGATCTCGCTGCTCCTCTTTACACACAACTACTCCGCATACGCTTTTTTCACCGCTTTCGCCCTGGGGTTGATCCTGGTTGCAAAAATACCGCTCCGTTTTGCCCTGAAGGGTCTGCGGCCGATGCTGCCTTTTTTGGCGATGATGTGGTTGTTCCAGATCTTTTTCCAGAAACCGCCGGGATCAAAAGTAATCTTTTCTTTCTGGATCTTAAAGGCAACCAATGCGGGGTTTCACATCGGCACATTGATGTCGATCCGGGTGCTGCTGCTCTTTCTGGTGACGACCATACTTACTTTGACCACCTCCACAGTCGAGCTGACCGACGGCGCCGAGGCCCTGCTCCGGCCGCTGCAAAAAATTGGCGTACCCGCCCAGGAGCTGGCCCTGACCATGGTGATTGCGCTTCGTTTCGTACCCACCCTGGCCGAAGAGGCCGAGAAGATCATCAAGGCGCAGACGGCGCGCGGCGTCGCCTTCGACCGCGGAAATTTTATCCGGAGAACGGTCAAACTTTTCCCGGTTTTGCTCCCCTTATTTATTAACGCCTTCAGGCGCGCCGATGAACTAATCACAGCGATGGAGTCGCGCTGCTATACCGGGGGGAAGGGAAGGACAAAGATGAAAGTGCTGCGCATGGGTAAAAATGATTATTATGCCTGGGGTGTATTTTTTGCCTTCGCTGTTATACAGGTAATTTTAATTTTAAAGGTAGCGCGCCCGTATTAAACAAAGTAGGGCACCAGGGACTGTCCGTCCCCCTCTCCATGACCCTCTCCCCCCAGGGGAGAGGGAAACCTACCCCCGGGGGAGAGGGGAATCGGCGATGCGGGAGAAAGGGAACCTGGCTCCTTTTTTGTCAGGCTTTGTTTGAGGAGCCGAAAAGGCGAATCTTTTCACGGATGATTGCCGTTGTGGCCTCGCGGGCCGGCTTGAGAACGTTGCGCGGATCAATTTCATCCGGGTGATCCGGCAGGTATTCACGGATGGCGCCGACAAAGGCTTCCCGGATATTCGTATCGATATTTATCTTCTGCACACCGAGGCCGATGGCTTTGCGGATGCTCTCATCGGGAACTCCCGAAGAACCGTGCAGGACGATGGGGCAGGGAGTGATCTCGCGGATCTTCTTGAGGCGTTCAAAGTCAAGCCGGGGCTCTCCCTTGTAGCGGCCGTGGGCGGTGCCGATAGAGATTGCCAGGGCGTCGACGCTTGTTTCTTCGGCAAAGCGCTTCGCCTCTTCGGGATCGGTAAAGAAGGCTTCGGCGTCGCTGACGCTGATATCGTCCTCGGTGCCGCCGATCCTTCCCAGTTCGCCCTCAACGGTAACCCCCACTGCATGGGCGATTTCAACCACTTTTCTTGTAAGCCTGATATTCTCTTCAAGCGGATACTGCGACCCGTCAATCATCACCGAGGAAAAACCGTAGCGGATACACTGGATCACCTGCTCAAAGCTGGTGCCATGATCCAGGTGCAGCACCACCGGTACGGATACCTCCACAGCGGCTAAATTTACCAGGGAGATGATATACTGCAGTCCGGCATACCTGATCGCACCCTGGCTGGCCTGGATGATTACCGGAGATTTTTCTTCTTCGGCCGCCCTGGCGATCGCCTGGACAATCTCCATGTTGTTGCAGTTAAAGGCGCCGACGGCATATCCTTCGCGGAGGGCTTTGCCCAATACTTCATTTAACGACACTAGCGGCATCGCTGTCGAGCCTCCTTCTCAATTCTGGCAGATCAAAATCTTGCAGGTGAACATAATCCGGCAGCCCATTTTTGAATACGGGGGTTACTTCCCCCATGATCAGGGGGCGGGCATAATCCAAAAACATCTCCCGGACATAGCTCCCTGAAGGAGCGATCCAGCCTGCGGGAACCTTATGCTCCACATTGGCCACCCTGGAGAGCTCCACCGTGCCCGTGCTGCAACGGTAAGCATCCGGATCTTCTTCCCGGACCAGGGTGATCATGATACCAGACTTGCCCTGCTGCGCCTCCTTGACCGCTGCCGATCCGACCATGCAGGCCTCATCGGCATCGGTCCGGGAAGCAAAATGTGCGGCCGCCCGCTGCATCGTCCCGAGGACAATACTCCTTACGTTCACGCCGATCTCTTCTTCAATCATCTCCTTCAGGGTGTCAGCCAGGCCGCCGAGGCGGACGTGGCCGAAGGGATCGGTCCCTTTACCGGTAAAGACGTAATCGCCGCCAGGATAACGGACCCCTTCCGAAGCCACGATATAAACATGCCGGTACTCGCGGTAAGCTCCGGCAACCTCTTGGAAAAACCTCTCTTGATCAAAAGCAACTTCCGGAAGATAAACCAGGTGAGGAGCGTCGCATTCCTCCCTTTTTGCCAGGGCGGCCGCAGCCGTAAGCCAGCCGGCGTTTCTGCCCATAGCTTCAAGGACTACAATGCGGTTGCTGGTGACCAGACCCTTCAGATCCAGGCCGGTTTCGCGCACGGTTGCCGCCAGAAACTTGGCCGCACTGCCGTAACCGGGCGTATGGTCGGTATGAGGAAGGTCGTTATCGATAGTTTTGGGAACTCCGATGACCCTGATTTCATAACCTACTTTACCGGCAAAACGGTTGATTTTATCCGCCGTATCCATGGAGTCATTACCGCCGATATAGAAGAAATAACGGATCTCGTGCTTTTTAAATGCATCCAGCAAGCGGGCGAAGTCTTCTTCCCTGGAAAGTTTGTAGCGGCTGGATCCCAAAGCTGCTCCCGGTGTATAGCGCAGCCCTTCAATAATATGCTGCGGCTGCCTGGAAAGATCAAGCAGGTTTTCTTCCAAAACCCCGCGGATGCCAAAGAGGGCCCCGTAAATAATTCCGGTCGGATCATTTTTCAGCCATTCCTGGACCACTCCACTGACACTGCTGTTGATTACTGCGGTCGGCCCGCCCGATTGAGCCACGACCGCGTTGCCCCGCAGTTTCATCGATAATTCCTCCTTTCGGCTTAATTTTAAGTAACATATCTCACTAATATATTATTTGTCCGGGCCTGTCAGGCCAAACTTCCGGCAGACATACTTCAGGACTACTATATGCATTTGAGCGCCAATTATTTAAAGAAGCTGTTACCTTGGCATGATGATCTTCCCAATACCGTTTCCATCCTGGAAGATCAGCTCTGCCAGGGTGACAGGAGAACCGTCCCCGTGACACCAAAAGAGGTGCCCACCGCGAGGGCGGCCTGAAGCTGTTCACAGCCGGGATCTATGCGCTTGATCTCAGCCACGGCATCGGCAAGTGAAACCGTTTCAATCATGCCGCCCTGCAGGCAGACCATTTCGTTCCAGCGGCCGGCCCGGGCCAGTTCAACCGCCGCGACGCCAAAACGGGTGGCCAGAACACGATCAAAAGCAGTGGGCGTCCCGCCGCGCTGCAGGTGTCCCAAAACCGTGGCCCGGCTTTCCATCCCGGTCCTCTTTTCGAGCTCCCCGGCGACCATCTGCCCGATCCCGCCCAGCCTTTTCGTCTCGCCGGAAGACTGATAAACCTGAGAACCGCCTTCCGGAAAAGCCCCCTCGGCGGCAACAACGATGCTAAATTTTTTCCCCCTGGCGCGACGCTGCATGATCTTATCAATGATTACCTCATATTCGAAGGGCAGCTCGGGGATTAGTATAATATCACCGCCTCCGGCCATCCCCGCCTGGAGGGCGATCCAGCCGGCGTTACGCCCCATCACCTCGAGCACCATGATCCGGTGGTGCGATTCGGCGGTGGTGTGCAGGCGATCGATTGCCTCCGTAGCTGTGGCTGCCGCCGTATCAAAGCCGAAAGTGACATCCGTAGCCGAAAGATCGTTGTCGATCGTCTTCGGTATACCGATCACTGGCACCCCCATTTTACTGAATCGATGGGCCAGGGTGAGGCTGCCGTCGCCGCCGATAACAATCAAGCCCTCCAGATCCCACTCCTCAATGTGACGGAGGGCATCTGCCGAGCGGTCTTCGTAGGCGGGCTTACCGTCTGCTCCGGTAGCCCGGTAATGAAAGGGGTTGTCCCTGTTGGTCGTGCCGAGGATGGTCCCTCCCCGGTGCAAAATTCCGGAGACCGCCTCTTCGCCGATCAGCCAGGCTTCGTTTTCAACAAGCCCTTTGAACCCGTTGTTGAAACCGACCACCTCGATATCGTGGCGGAAGAGAGCGCTTTTTGTCACCGCCCTGATAACGGCGTTTAGTCCGGGGCAGTCGCCCCCACCGGTGAGAATTCCCAACCTGCGCATGGCCTCACCTCCCCGGGACAACGGGGAAGTACCTGTTTGTCCCATTAATACCGCTAATTTTCTAGAGAAGGGATCGCCCGGCGGGCAAGTTCATCACAGCGCTCGTTGTAATAATCATCGCTGTGACCCTTTACTTTGAACCATTCCACTTGATGTTTTGAGGTAAGCGCAAGCAGATCCCGCCAGAGATCCTGGTTTTGCACCGGCCTGTTGGCGGCGGTGCGCCAGCCGTTCACCTGCCAGCGCGGAAGCCAGCGCCGGCGAAAAGCGTTGACCAGGTAAGCGCTGTCGCTATGCAGCCGCACCCGGCTTGGCCCGGGGAGCGCGCGCAGAGCCTCGATCGCCGCTTGCAGCTCCATCCGCTGGTTGGTGGTATGCATCTCACCGCCGGATATTTCCGCAACTTCAACGCCTGCCCCGTCAGCAATAATCACCGCAGCCCAACCGCCCGGGCCGGGGTTGCCTGAACAGGCCCCATCGG
>CAZPET010000144.1:0-5205 GCA_964585625.1 uncultured Syntrophomonadaceae bacterium | reverse complement strand
AGGTTCAGTCGAACTACAGGCGGTGGGTGCGGGCGCGGTGAACCAGGCGATCAAAGCAGTCGCGATCGCCCGGGGGTTTCTGGCCCCCAATGGAATCAATCTTGTGGTCATACCGGCATTTGTTGAGATCGAGATCAACGATGAAGAGAGAACGGCTCTTAAGTTTATCATTGAGCCGAGATAACCTTGCGTGACTTAATTTTTTTGACCTGCTTTAAACAGGCAGGTTTATTTTTGCCCTAGGAGAAAAACGATGCATCTGAAGCGCATTGAGCTGTTCGGTTTTAAATCTTTTGCCGACAGGACAGAGTTGGAATTGGACAAGGGCATTACCGCGGTGATCGGCCCGAACGGTTGCGGCAAAAGCAACCTTGTTGATGCGGTCCGGTGGGCGCTGGGCGAGCAGAGTGTAAAAGCGCTGCGCGGCAACCGGATGGAGGAGGTTATTTTTTCGGGCAGCGCCGGCCGGAAAGCCCTTAATTACGCCGAAGTATCCTTGACCTTCGGCGGAGCCGGGCCGGTCTTGAATCTCGATTACGAGGAGATCACCGTGACCCGGCGGATTTACCGCTCCGGTGAAAGCGAATACCTGATCAACAAGTCCACCTGCCGTCTGAAAGATATTACCGGGCTTTTCCTGGATACCGGGGTTGGCCGGGAGATATATTCGGTTGTCAGCCAGGGCCGTGTCGAAGAGATCATCAACAGCAAACCTGAGGACAGAAGGGAAATATTCGAAGAGGCCGCCGGTATTTTGAAGTACAAGCTGCGTAAAAACGAAGCGCGGCGGCGGTTGGAAGAAACCAGGGAGAACCTGGTGCGGGTGCAGGATCTGGTTTTTGAGCTGGAGGCGCAAATTGAACCGCTTACCGGGCAGGCGGAGACGGCACGGCGCTACCGGGATCTGCGCGGGGAGCTCGATCATGCTCAGAAGGAACTTCTCTCTTACCGGCTCCACCTTTCCCGGGAGGAACTGGCCGGGGTGGAGCGGCGGCTGCAGGGCGTAACGGATTCACTGGGCGCATCGGCGGCCCGCAGCGGACGGCAGGAAGAGAAGCTGCAGCAGCTGAAACTGCGGCAGCAGGAGGAAGGGCGCCGCTTTGGGGAACTGGAGCAGAGGGCAAACCGCGCTTCAAGGGAGATGGAGCGGCAGGAAAACGAGCTGCGCTTGCTTGAAGAACGGGAAAGCCGCTACCGGGAGCAGATGGCCCAGGGTGAGCGGCGCCTCGGGCAGCTTGCCTCCACGATCAACAGGTTGAATGAGGAAAAAGAGAGCTCTACCCGGGAGTTGCATTTGAAAAGAGAGGTCCTGGCAAAAGAAAAAGAAAGTTATCGCCTGCTCCTGCAGAAGAAGGAGCAGTTTGAGAAAGAGTTCTTGACCGGGGATGTAGAAGAGCAGCAGCAGCGGCTCTACCGGGCGGTGGCCCGGCAGAAGGGAATCTTTGCCGCGTTGGAGGAGCTGCAGCAGCAGGAGGAGCGATTAAACCGGCGCCGCGAGGCGCTGTTACGGGAAGAGGCTTCCCTTGCCGGGGAAGCGGCACTCCTTGACTCCAGGCAGGAAGAGCTATCTGCCGCTGCCGGGGAGGCAGAAGAGCATGCGGCGGAGGCGGCGGCGCAGGCTGCCGGGGTCGAGCGGCGTCTTGAGAAGCTCAACCGGGAGCTGGCCGGCCTGCTGCAAGAGGAGCAGCGCTGCCGCGAGGAGCTCGAGGGGGTAAAAAGCCGTTTACAGCTGCTCCAGGAGCAGGAAGCCGGCTTGAGCGGTTATTACCGGGGAGTGCGGGAAATAATCCAGAACCGGGCCTCCCTTTCCGGGATTATCGGTCCGGTGGTCGATCTGATCTCGGTGGAGGAGCGCTTCCTGCGGGCGATCGAGGCTTCTCTCGGGCCGGCGCTGCAGTATATTGTTGTCGAAACTGAAGCTGCCGCTTTGGAGGCCATCCGCTTTCTCAAAGAGAGAAAGCTGGGCTGGTGCACCTTTTTACCTCTGGATACGATCCGCCCGGCTGAATCAGCCCTGGAACGGTATCCGGAGTGGCGCCGGATGAACGATGTTTTTGGCAAAGCGTCGGAACTGGTCGAGGTAAACCCGGCCTATCAAAAGGTGGTTCGGTATCTTCTCGGATCGATTCTCATCTGCCGCGACCTGAAGGCGGCTACCGAGGCGGCCCGCCTGATCAATTACAGCTGCCGGATTATCTCTTTGGAAGGCGACCTGATCAACCCGGGGGGAGCGATCCGGGGGGGCAGCATGCCGCGGCGCAGCGCCGGCCTGCCGCTGGGGCGCCGCCGTGAAATCGAAAATCTTGAGCGGGAACTGGCCGTGCTGCATAAAAAGAAGCGCACCTGGGAAGAGCAGATCGCAGGGCTAAAACAACAGATAGACCGCGCTGCGTCAGAATCCGCTGCGTTGCGGCAAAAGCAGGCGGAACTGGCCGGGGTCCTCCAGGCCGCTGAAAAAGCGGTAGAGGAGAGCGCCACCGCCGTCCATATCCTGAAGCAGCGCAGGGGGGACACTGCGGCAGCGCTGCAGGAGCTAAATGCCGAGGCCGGAGAGCTGCTCGAACGCCGCGAAATCCTCACCGGAGAGGAGAGGTCCTGCACCGAAGAGATCGCCCTGGCCGAAACGGAACTGGAAGGCAAAAAAGAGATTTACCGGCGCGGCCTTTCAGAAAAGAAGGAGCTTGATGAAATTTTAACGGCGGCCCTGCTGAGGCTTAACTCTTTGCAGGAGCAGGAGCAGTCTCTGCAAAAAAACCTGGAAAAGATCTCTGCAGACCTGGCTCAGCCGTTGCAGGAGCAGGCAGAGAAGCAGCGTGAAGCCGCCGGATTTGAGGAAGCCCTGGCCGGGATCGATACAGCCCGGGAAAAGGTTACCATTCTGCTGCAGCAGTTGCGTGAAGAGAGCGCCGCCCTGACACTCGAGCTCCAGGAGCATAAAAAAGAGGCCGGTGCGTTGACTGCGGCGCTGGTGGATCTCGAGGAGCAGCAGCGGCGGAACAGGAACAGCCTGGCCCGCTACGAAAAAAGGGAAAGACATTTTGCCGTGGAGCAGAGCCGGCTTCAAACAGAGATCACATACCAGCTGGACCGCTTTAACGAGCTGTTTGGCCCGGGTGAACCGGTTCCCGTGGAGCCGGACTTTGATGCTGCGGAATGCGAACGGCTGATCGAGACCTTGAATGAGGATATTGAAACGCTTGGCGCGGTCAACCTTGGCGCCATTGACGAGCTGGCCCGGCTGCAGGAGCGGATCGGCTTCTTGAAGGAGCAGCAGGATGATCTCAGGCGGGGCGAGCTTTCGCTGCACCGCGTCATCGGTGAAATTGACGAGAGGATGGCCCATTTCTTTAACGAGGCCTTCACGGAGATCAAACGCAACCTGCAGGAAGTTTTCAGCGAACTTTTCCAGGGAGGCATGGTGAATCTCAGGCTGACGGATCCGGATAACCTGCTGGAAGCGGGAATCGAAATTGTGGCCCAACCACCCGGGAAGAGGCTGCAGAATATCTCGCTTCTTTCCACGGGGGAGAAGTCATTGACTGCCGTGGCCCTGGTCTTTGCCATTTTGCGTTATAAACCGGCGCCGTTCTACCTTCTCGACGAAGTGGAGTCGTCCCTGGATGATGTCAACCTTTCCCGCTTTACGGCCTACATGAAACAGGCCTCCCGGGATGCGCAGTTTATTTTGATCACTCACCGGCGCCGGACGATGGAAGAAGCGGATCTTTTGTACGGGGTGACGATGCCCGAAGAGGGAGTCTCCACGCTCGTCTCCCTGAAGCTGGACCAGAAAGTCAGTTAAGGAGAGTATTAATTTGAACTTGGTGGAACGGTTCAAGGCCGGCCTGGCCAGGAGCAGAGAGGGTTTTTTGCGGCGGCTCGACCATCTATTCCGTGAAGGAGAGCTGAACGAAGAATTTTACGAGGCGCTGGAGGAAGCCCTGATCCTGGGCGACGTGGGGGTTGAAGCAGCCCTGAAACTTATCGGGGAGCTGCGCCGCGAAGCCGGGCGGCGCAAAGTGCGCAGCCGCAACGAGGCCAGGGAGATTCTCATGCAGGAGATCGCCGCCATGCTGAGCCTGCCCGAAGAGTGGGCGAAGCCCGGCCGGGATCCCCTGGTGATCCTGCTGGTGGGGGTAAACGGCTCCGGGAAAACGACCACCGCGGCAAAGCTGGCCCACCGCTACCGGCAGGAGGGCCGCGAAGTGCTCCTGGTTGCCGGAGACACTTTCCGGGCCGCCGCCATCGAGCAGCTGCAAATCTGGGCCGAAAGAGCCAAGGTGGCGCTGATCAAGCAGCAGCCGGGCTCCGATCCTTCGGCAGTCTTTTATGACGCCATCCATGCCGCCCGAGCGCGGCAGGTAGATGTGGTCATCGGCGATACCGCCGGGCGGCTGCATACCAGGGTCAACCTGATGGAGGAGCTTAAAAAAATCAATCGCGTCATCGGCCGCGTCCAGCCGGGAGCGCCGCACCGCGTGCTGCTGGTGATCGACGCCACCACCGGCCATAACGGGATTGCCCAGGCGATCCATTTCAACGAGGCGGTGCCGGTAACGGGTCTTGTTCTGACAAAGCTTGACGGGACCGCCCGCGGGGGCATTGTCGTTGGAATCCAGGATATCCTGCAGGTGCCGGTCTGCTACGTCGGAGTCGGCGAAAAGCTCGACGATCTGCTCCCCTTCGACCCCATGGACTTCGCCCGCGCCCTGCTGGCGTAAATATCGTGCTGTAAATTCCTCTGTTAACCCGTAGTGGCTGTCCCAAAAGTCAGTGAGGACAGCCCTATTTCCTGGTGAAAATTTCAGATACGAAGAAACATAGCATTTTATAACAGCGCTTTGCCTTTTCAGATCCGCAGGGGCCGGCCCGGTGGGTCCCCCTTGCAAATATAACGAAGCATTTAAAATACGAGCACTGCTACCACAAACGGGCCGGACCTGATTAAGCCGAAAGGGGTGAAACGAAAATGAATGTATCTATAAGACCGTGGCAATTAAGCGACGCCGCCGATGTTGCCGCCATAATCGATAACAAGAAGGTACAGGACAATCTGCGCGACGGCATTCCGTTCCCTTACACCGAAAAGGACGGCACGGAGTTTATCAGCGGTAAGCTGAACGCTGAGCAAGGCAGCACATTTGCCTTTGCGATTATTGTTGACGGAAAGGTTTATAACGGTAAAAGTGGCTATGCAGGTGAATT
>CAZPET010000143.1:0-5287 GCA_964585625.1 uncultured Syntrophomonadaceae bacterium | reverse complement strand
CAAACACAATGGGACGATTCTTAATCCTTGATGTTGGCACCTTTGCCAGGATCTCTAGCCATGCAAGAACTTTCTTACCGGGTCCCCGGCCTATCACCCCTACAACATGGCCACCGCTGTTATCGAGAAGGATCTGGCTGCCTTCATATAAAAAGCTTATTCATAAATAACCCACTGTTTCGCCCCTTCAGGAACCTAAATATCTTGCCTCAGCCGTTTTTAAGATCCTGGTAAAGCAGGTTGTCTTGTTGCCTGATTGCTCCCCTTTTAAATTCTAGGTGCTCCTGGAAGAGGGGGCCGCCGATCGCCAGGGTATGGTATTCGCCGTTTTCGCCGCATGGCGAGAGGCCTCTTTCCAGGCACAGCTGCAGGAACTGCTCGTCCAGCTCGCGGCCGATCCATTCTTCATCCAGCAGGTCGCCGCGCAGAGCCACGATCAAAAGCCTTGCTTTCCGCCTCAACAGCTCCCGGACTACATCTGTTTCTTCCATGCCCCATAACGGGAAGAAAGGGGTGATCGACTGCCGGCGACATCTTGTTTCTATCCACTGGCGGTGTTCCTGCAGGTTGATATCGCCGAAGACGCCCCCGGTGACGCCCTCTTTTTTAAGGCGGGCTACCACGTTGAGAAAGCCTTTCTCGTACTCTTCCCAGGTAACCGGTTCTATCTCCAGGGGAAGGCCGAGGGCGCTGGCCTGCCGGCGTAACACCGCGGTATCCACGCCGTGTGCCGTGTTGTGGCCTTCTCTATTAACGAAGGTAGTCAGCGCGGTCACTGTGAGTTCTTGCTCTACCGCTTTTTGCAGGGCCAGGTAGCAATCTTTTCCCCCGCTCCAGGAAACAAATACGTTTTGTGGCAACGGTTGTTCAGCTCCTCCTTATTTATCATGATGCCGGGATCATTTAAACCTTTTGGCGATGCCGCATACGGTGAGCCAAACTTCGTCCGCCCGGGCGGCTACCAGCTGGTTGGTTTTGCCGGCCAGGTCCCGGTAGAGGCGGCCCAGGAAGTGTTCCGGGACGACACCCGAGCCCACTTCGTTGGTTACTGCCAGCACATCGGCGGGGCAGTTTTGCATCTGCCCGGCCAAACTATCCATGTAGTCCAGGACAGCAGCGGAGATCTCCGCCTGTTTTTGCGGGGGGGGATCTGTTTCCTCCCCCAGACTGCGCAGCAGGTGGTTGCTCAGCAGCAGGGTGAGGCAGTCCAGCAGAAAAAAAGTAGCCGCTGTTCCGTCCGCCAGCACACGCTCCGGGTGCAGCGGCTCCTCTACAAGCTGAAAATGCCGGGGCCGGTGCCGCCGGTGTTCTTCCACCCGGAGCTGCATCTCCGGGTCTTTGACCTCGGCGGTGGCCAGGTAGATAACCTGTTTGCCGCTTTCAGCGGCGTAGCGCTCGGCAAAAGTGCTTTTGCCGCTGCGGGCGCCGCCGGTAACCAGGATCAGCTTACCCCTGTTCATTTTTCGTCAGCTCCTTTTCCAGCAGCGCGGTGATCTCACTTCTGTCGTGCAGCACCTGCGCTCCTTTGCTTTTTAACCGTTCCAGGATCCGGCCCGCTTCTCCGCCGGTAAAATCCCACATTATATCCGGGGTGTGATCGAGAATGGCGACCGGACAGCCCTGCTCCAGGGCTTTCTCCACCGCTTCCAGGTTGCGCAGGTTTCCCACCCCGAAGGGAATCGGCGGCACCACGGTGAGAGCGGCTTTTCTGATCAGCTTCAGGTGCGCCCGGTGAGCCTGGTCAGAGACCGGACAAAAGGGTGGCACTTCGATTGCCGGCAGATCGTAAAAGGCGGCGAAGCGGTGGCAGCTGTCTTCCGGTGTCACCGGGCCGATCGAGAGCGGAAAACCCTGCTGGCGCAAGTGATCCAGAACCGGCAAGGCTTCTTCGCCCCCTCCGATAACATGAATTGGCGGTTGTTCAATTCTAGTGACGCCCGCATCATCCCGCACGCTGACCTGCAGGCATCCGGTCAGGGGATGGCGGTAAATGAAGGCGTCCACCCCGTAGGCTGTTTTGATCGGCCCGGGAGCGATAACCTCTTCCGCGGTTCCGGCAGCCAGGACCCTGCCGCCGGCCAACAGGAGCATCCGGTCGAAAAAGCGAGCCGCCAGGTTCAGGTCGTGGATGGCGGCAATTATTGTAATCCCCTGCTCCCTGTTCAACCCGGTAATCAACTCCAGCAGGTTGTGCTGGTAGCCCAGGTCCAGGTTGGCGGTAGGTTCGTCCAGGAGTAAAATTTGCGGCTCCTGGCAGAGGGCGCGGGCGATGATCACCCTCTGCTTTTCTCCGCCGCTCAGGGTGGCGATGGATCTCCTGGCCAGGTGACTTACTCCCGTCATGGCCATGGCCCGGAGGGCGATTGATCTTTCATCATCGCCCTCCGGGGTGAAACGCTTCAAATAAGGCAGGCGGCCCATCAACACCGTTTCCTCAACCGTAAAATCAAAATCAGCCCTGGTTTCCTGGGGTACCATCGCCATGGTCCGGGCCAGCTCGCGGGGAGACAATGATTTTATATCCATGTCGTCCAGGAGAATCGCCCCGGCGGTGGGTTTAAGGGCCTTACTGATGCAGCGCAAGAGGGTAGTCTTTCCAGCGCCGTTGGCGCCCAGCAGGGCCACCCGCCGGCCCCGGGAGATGCCAAACTCCAGCCGGTCCAGGATGGGATGGCTCTCATATTGCAGGGTCAGGTTATGTACAGTTAGCAGTATGCTCAAGCGTGATCACTCCGTGCGGTCAAAATAGCGCAGTTTTTTGCGCCTTCTCAACAGGTAGATAAATAGCGGCGCTCCCAGGAGAGCGGTGATAATGCCGACCGGTAGCTCCCGCGGCGCGATAATCGTCCGGCCCAATGTATCGGTGACCATGAGCAGCACCGCTCCCAGGAGGGCGGAAGCGGGCAGAAGATGGCGGTGGTCGGGCCCGATCAGGAGCCGGATAAAGTGGGGCACCACCAGCCCGACGAAGCCGATGATGCCGCTGGTGGATACCGCAGCGGCCACCATCAGGGAAGAGCCCGCCAGGAGAATCTTTTTTACCTTTTCGATATCGATGCCCAGGTGGTGGGCGGTCTCTTCTCCAAAGAGCATGGCGTTCAGCTCACGGTGGTAAAAATAGACGCAGCCAAACCCCAGCAGGGCGTAAGGCACCATGATCTTAACCTTTGCCCAGGTGGCGCCACCGAGGCCGCCCATGATCCAGAATACCACCTGGTGCAGCCTGTCGTCGGCGAAATAGGTGAGCAGCGAGACCAGCGCCGACAGAAAGGCGCTGACGGCGATGCCGGCCAGCAACAGCGGCATCACCGGCACCTCGTTACCCACCCGGGCCATCTGGTAAACCAGGAGCAGGGTGACCGCGCCGCCGGCAAAAGCAAACAGGGGTACTGCCCCGACGCCTCCCCAGGCCGCCGGCAGGCCGACCAGCATGGCGGCGACGGCGCCGAGAGCGGCCCCGGAGGAAACACCGATCACGTAGGAGTCGGCCATGGGATTGCGAAAGAGCCCCTGGAATGCCGCCCCGGCTGTCGCCAGGGCGGCGCCCACTGCGCCGGCCAGGACCACCCGGGGCATCCGCAGCTGGAGCAGGATGTCCTTTTTCACCGGGTCTATAATCATCCCGCACGGAATTCCAAACAGCTCCAGGAAGACGACGCCGATCTCCCGGAGAGTAAACGGCACCGCCCCGATGCTTATGGCCACTGCGGCGGAGGCAATAAGCGCCAGCAGTAAGGCCGGATAGATCAGCGCTTTTAGTTTTTTTTCTTCCCGTCTATTCTTCAAAAGTGTCCCCTCCGGTTAACAGAAGTATATTCTATCTGGATATTACTTGTCGAACAGTTCCGGGTAGAAAAGGGCGGCGGCCTCCTGAATGGCCCGGCCTACCCGCGGGCCGGGACGGTTAAAGAGATCCGAGTTGACGCCGTAAATCCGTTTATCTTTCAGCGCAGCTATCTCAGCCCAGCCCGGCCGGGCGTAATATTGGTCACTCACCATTTCAGCGGTGCCGTGATCGTCGGGGTAGAGTATCACCCGGGGATTTTTCTCGGCCACCGCTTCGGGGCTGACGGTGGGATAGTTGTCTTCAACGTCCGCAAATATGTTTTTACCTCCCGCCGCGGTGATCACCTCGTGAATAAAGGTGCGGTTGCCAATGCTCATCGGGGGATCGTACCAGAGCTCATAATAGACTGTAACCTTTTCGTCGTCCTTGAGAGCGGCCAGCTTCTCCCGGACACTGTTGATCTGCTGCTCTATTTCGGAAACAACGGTCTCCGCCGTCTCTTTCACTCCTGCCGCGGCGCCTACCAGGCGGATAGCTTCATAGACATGGTCCACGGTTTGCGGCTCCATGACCAGGACAGGGATATCCCTCTCTTCCAGCCGGGCCACCACTTCCTCGTGCAGGCTGCCGGCCAGGACCAGGTCCGGCTCCAGGGTCAGGATAACCTCGATGTTGGGGTCGTCAAAGCCGCCCACCTTATCTTTATCTGCCGCTTCAGGCGGGTAATTGCAGTAATCGGTAACCCCGACCACCTTGTCGCCCAACCCCAAAGCAAACACTATTTCGGTATTGCTGGGGGAAAGGGAGATGATTCTTTCCACCTCACCGTTGATCAGCACCTCCCGATCCATCAGGTCTACCAGGGTGATCTCGCCGGTTGCTTGAGGGGCCTTTTCTTTCGTGCAACCGGCCAGTACCGGCGCCAGCAGCAGGACCACAACCAGCATCAGGAAACACTTCTTTACCAAATTCTTTTTCATCTTTCCAGACCTCCTGTAACAGATTAGGTTGGGCTATAAAAAAAGCCCGGTCCCCGGTTGAGCAAGGCTGGACAGGAGCATAAAAAATGCCACGGGCAGAACACGCGGCTTTTCAGACGCTCTACCCTTTCGACCGAAGGGACTTGCGTTGTTTTCAGGCAGGTCTCCTGACTCGTGTTCATCGCCTGCCCTTGCCTTCCCGGCCCGGAGGCCAGTGGCTTTGTAAGGGGGCTCCCACTTACAGTGGCGGGACCGCGCCGGATTTTTACCGGCTTCCCTATTAAGTCTTGCGACACCTGAAAACAGAGTATTAAATTGTCACTTTCATCTTTAAATCTACTGCAAGGCCCACTGTTTGTCAAGATTAAATTTCGGCCGTGTGACTTGTAGTTGCACCTCCTTTTAATTTTGTAATTCTGAGCGCAGCGAAGAATCCTTGCACGGCGACTTGGGATTTAGAATGACAGATCCTTCGCTTCGCTCAGCATTCCTGTAAGGTTTTGAGCAGGGTTGACTAAAT
>CAZPET010000142.1:0-5296 GCA_964585625.1 uncultured Syntrophomonadaceae bacterium | reverse complement strand
GAAATAAACGAATCAATAGCTTTATATAGGTACGTATTTTATTGGATTAGTAGTCAGTATGAAACGCTTAAAGCTTTGGGACAGGGGGCTCGATCTGATCTTAATGTTGGGATAATCAAGCGGTCTCCCATCCCCGTTCCCCCTCTTGCTGAACAACAACGCATTGTCTCCATCCTCGACCGACTCGATGCCCTGTATAACGACCTAACCAACGATCTGCCTGCCGAGATCGAGGCGCGGCGCAAGCAATACGAATATTACCGCGATAAGCTGTTGACCTTCAAGGAGGTGGGGACGTGAGCCCGTACAACATCGTGGTTTCCACAGATGAAAGCACCGTTGTGGCCGAATATGTCTCCGAATACAGGCGGGCGGGCGAATACCAGAGCGAGGCCGACCTGGAGCGCGAATTTATCGCCCAGCTCCGGGCCCAGGGCTACGAGTATCTGGCAATCAATGATGAATCTGCCCTCATCGCCAACCTGAGAAAGCAGCTTGAACTGCTCAACAAATACAGCTTTTCCGATGCCGAGTGGGAGCGCTTTTTCGCCGAATGCATCGCCGGCGCAAACGAAGGCATCGTGGAGAAGAGCCGCCGGATCCAGGCCGACCATGTGCAGATCCTTAAACGCGATGACGGCTCCACCAAAAACATCTGCCTCATCGACAAGGCCAACATCCACAACAACCGCCTGCAGGTGATCAACCAGTACGAAGAGGCCGGTGGGGCGCGCGAAACCCGCTATGATGTGACCATCCTGGTGAACGGACTGCCGCTGGTCCATGTGGAGCTGAAGCGCCGGGGCGTGGCCATCCGCGAGGCCTTCAACCAGATCAAGCGCTACCAGCGGGACAGCTTCTGGGCAGCCAGCGGGCTCTACGAATATGTGCAGATCTTCGTTATCTCCAACGGCACCCACACCAAGTACTACTCCAACACCACCCGCGCCAGCCATATCCGGGAAGCCGGTGAAAAGGCGCGCCGCAAGAGCAAGAAGACCAGCAACAGCTTTGAATTCACCTCCTTCTGGGCCGACGGGAACAACAAGGCTATCGCTGACCTGGTGGATTTCACCAAAACCTTTCTGGCAAAGCACACCCTGCTCAACGTGCTTACCAGGTACTGCGTCTTCACCGCAGAAGAGATGCTCCTGGTCATGCGCCCCTACCAGATCGCGGCGACGGAGCGCATCCTCTCCCGCATCGAAATATCGCACAATTACAAGAAAACAGGCTCCATCGAGGCGGGGGGCTACATCTGGCATACCACCGGCAGTGGCAAGACGCTCACCTCTTTCAAGACGGCGCAGCTCGCCACGGCCCTGCCTTACATCGACAAGGTGCTCTTTGTGGTGGACCGCAAGGATCTCGATTACCAGACCATGAAGGAGTACGACCGCTTTCAAAAAGGGGCCGCCAACAGCAACACCTCGACCAGGGTGCTGCGCAAACAGCTTGAGGACGCCGATTCGCGCATCATCATCACCACCATTCAGAAACTGGACCGTTTTGTGGGCAGGAATAAAAAGCATGATGTCTTCAAGAAGCATGTGGTGGTCATCTTTGACGAGTGCCACCGTTCCCAGTTTGGAGATATGCACAAGAGAATTACAAAATCATTCAAGCGCTATCATCTCTTCGGCTTTACCGGGACCCCCATCTTTGCCGCCAATGCGCCGGCCGGCGGCAACCCCCTTTTCAAGACCACGCCGCAGGTTTTCGGCGACAAGCTGCATACCTACACCATCGTGGACGCCATCAACGACGGTAATGTCCTGCCCTTCCGTATAGATTACATCAACACGGTGAAGATGAAAGAGGGCGTCAAGGACAAGGAGGTACCGGCCATCGACAGGGAAAGAGCACTGGCGGCGCCGGAGCGCATCCGCGAGGTCACCTCCTATATTCTCGATCACTTTGACCAGAAAACAAAACGCAACAGCTTCTACTCTCTGCAGGGGCAGCGGGTGGCGGGCTTCAACTCCATCTTTGCCGTGGCCTCCATCCCCATGGCCATGAAGTACTACGCCGAATTCAAGCGCCAGCTGGCGGAAAGAAATAGGGCGCTCACGGTAGCCCTCATCTACAGCTTCAGCGTCAACGAGGATGATCCCGAAGATGTTCTTGCTGATGAGGTTTTTGAAACAGAGTGGCTGGACAAGACCTCACGCGACTTCCTCGATGCGGCCATTGAAGATTACAACAGGGCTTTTAACGTCAACTTCGATACCTCGGCGGAAAAGTTTCAGAATTACTACAAGGATCTTTCCATGCGGGTAAAGAACCGCGAGGTGGACTTGCTCATCGTGGTGAACATGTTCCTCACCGGTTTTGACGCCACTACGCTGAATACGCTCTGGGTGGATAAGAACCTGAAACAGCACGGCCTTTTACAGGCCTTCTCCAGGACCAACCGGGTTCTGAACTCGGTGAAGATATTCGGCAACATCGTCTGCTTCCGCGACCTCAAGCAGGCCACGGACGAATCCATCGCCCTCTTCGGCGACAAAGACGCCGGCGGCATCGTCCTGCTGAAAACATACGACGATTACTACAACGGCTACGAAGAGAAGGGCGAGCGCAAGCCGGGGTATGTGGAGCTCATCGCCGCCCTTCAAGAGCAGTATCCCCTGGGGGAAGCCATTGTTGGCGAAGGGGCGCAGAAAGAATTTATCCGGCTTTTTGGCGCCATCTTGAGGCTCAGAAACATACTCACCGCCTTTGACGATTTTGCGGGCAATGAAATCCTCAATGACAGGGAGTTCCAGGACTACCAGGGCGTATATATCGACCTGTACCAGGATTTCACCAGGGGCAAGGATGCCGACAAGGAAAATATAAACGACGACATCATCTTTGAAATTGAGCTGATCAGGCAGATCGAGGTAAACATCGATTACATCCTCATGCTGGTGGCGAAATACCGTGACACCAACTGCAGCGACAAAAGCATCCTGGCGACCATCGACCGGGCTATTGGTTCCAGCATTGAACTGCGCAGCAAAAAGGAACTCATCGAAAGATTCATCGAGCAGGTCAATATCGCCACCAGTGTGGAGGACGATTGGGCACTCTTTGTTGCCGAGCAGAAGGAAAAAGATCTCTTGGTGATCATAGAAAATGAAAAGTTAAAACCGGAAGAAACGCGCAAATTCATGGATAACTCTTTGCGCCACGGGGTCATGAAAACCACCGGCACAGACATCGATAACATCCTGCCGCCGATTTCTCGCTTCTCCGGCGGCGGCCGCGCAGTCAAAAAACAGAGCGTCATCGAAAAACTCATGGTCTTCTTTGAGAAATATTTGGGGTTGGGATGAGCACTCAACACCCAGAGACGGGTATAACTAAAACGAGAGGTTGGTGTGTGATCTGGAATAATAATACCTGATTACCAGTGCATGATGTTGCCGCTTCTCAAACTAATTGGAGATAAAGAGAACTTTTCTAGCTATATAAACTAAGGGGGAATGGTTTGCTCTGAAAAGACGGGTACTAACCATTAGGATATTTGTACCAATTACATTAATAGCTTTTGGGATAGCCCTTGGGGTAACTTTTGGGCTCATTCCTTTTAGAAAACATATTACTTTATCTTCCTGCATTGTTTCCATTTTTACAGGTATTGGCGCAAGTGCGTTTGTGTTATCTATAACAAATATCGTTGAATACCTTGATCTAAAAGTTAAGATGGGGGAGAAGTTGTTGTTGGCGCTTTGGGATGTCAATGATAAATTTTGCAATTTGAAGTATCTGTATTTCGAGGAACCTCCCGATTTGATAAAAGCATATTGTCAAAGCCGGCGTAAAGTGGCGGTTAATTCCACTGAAAAATGTCGGTAAAAAAAGCAGCTTGCCTTGGGTAGATCTTACCACAGACATGCTGCTAAAAGAAATCCTTTAAGCCTGGCGTTTTCGTGCACAAACTCTCTTAGGGTAGAAGGAGAGTCCCTGGTCACCAAGCAGGTAGTAATCTGTGCCGTCATGCTCGACCCGCATCATCATCCAGCCCTTTGGCGTTTTGATCTCTACACCTTCACCACAGTTCAGTTCATAGGCTTCGCAGATAGAATACTTTCCGCTCCCGTTTTTCTGAAGATACCCTTGCAGCATTTCACGTCCTCCTTAAAAGATTTAGGATAAATCGGTTAACACCCGGGCCAGGTTTTCCCCGTCGACGAGCTCCTGGCTTCTGGTGAAGGCATCTAAGAGGCAACCCCGGCAGAGCGTATTAATGTATGCCGGCATTCCCTTGGACTTCTCCTGAATCCTAGAGATCACATCATCGGGGAACAGGGGCCGGTTGCAGCCGGCACTTTTCAGCTGGTGGTTGATGTACTTCTTGGTCTGCTCAAAATCCATTGCGCTCAGGTGGTACCCTGTCTCTACCCGGCGCCAAATAGCGCTCATATGGTAAGCGCGTAGGGTAGTGCGCAGTGAGGTTTCGCCTGCCAGGATAATGGCCAGGGGTGAAAAGGAGTCATAGTTGAAATTCATGATGAACCTGAGCTCAAAGAGCATGGACGCTTCCAGCGTTTGCGCCTCATCAATGGCGATTACGGTGGTCTTGCCCTTGTTTTCATAAAGGTCTAGAAGCGCCTGTTTAAAAAGACTTTTCAGCTTGATGAGGTGTCCCAAAGGGGAGAGCCCCATAGCTGTCAAGGATAAAAAGTAAAAGTTGCGGGGAGTAAGTTTCGAATCGGCGATGTAGCTGTAAAGATAAGCATTGGGATCAAGCTTACTGCCCAAAAGCCTTAAGAGAGCAGATTTGCCCGATCCGGCCTCCCCGGTGATCAGTGCCAGTGTCCTTCTCTCACATACGTACAGGAGCCTGGCCAGCGCTTCGCTGAAACAGGGGGAATCATAGAGCAGCTCTGTGGGCAGTTCCCGTTCAAAAGGGGCCTGGGTGAACCCGAAGTGCGCCCTGTACATTTCTAGTCATCCTTCCGTGTTCTGTTGTAGCTGAGCCCCTCTTGCCCTGTGTTTTTAAGGGCGGTCAAAAAATTTAACCCTGAGGAAGGCGTCTCTTCCTTGGCAGCCGGGCAATCCGAAAGCCGTTCGGTAAAAGCATGCTCCGGCAGCAAAGCCCTGACGGCATCGGGGTAACGCTTGCCTTCGTAATAAACCTGCGTGGTAGAAAGATCATAAGGGTCAAAGCGAACCAGGATCCTTTTTTGGACCAATTCCGGCACCGTCTCGAAGGTACGCCCGTTTAAAGAGAAGATCTTTGTTTTGTCAACGGTCCTTTTTTCTTCTAACAGGAAGGCATCGTAGAGCTGTTCTAAGGTCGCTGTAC
>CAZPET010000141.1:0-5300 GCA_964585625.1 uncultured Syntrophomonadaceae bacterium | reverse complement strand
TCCGGCCCGCCGGCGGTGGAGAGGGTCCCGCAGTGATACAGCAGCGCATTCACCAGGGTGCCGCTGTCGTGGCCCGGCGCGGGGTGGACGACCATCCCCCGGGGTTTGTTGATCACCAGGAGATCATCATCTTCATATACAATATCCAGCGGGATCTGCTCGGGCAGGGGCCGCAGGGGCCGCGGCTCCGGAAGGCTCACCGCCACTGTGTCGCCCGCCTGCAGGCGATAGTTCTTGTCGGTGCAGGGGAGATCATTGATCAGAACGGCTCCAAGGCCGATCAGCTTCTGGGCCCGGTTACGGGAAAGGCCGGACTCCGCACCGGCCAAAAAAAGATCCAGGCGCCGTCCCGCATCCGGCAGGCCGGCGATAAACTCCAGTCTTTCCGCCAACAGTCCACCTCTCATCCAAACAAAAGACCGGCGCATTCACGGCGCCGGCCCGGTGCTATTTCCGCAAAGTCTTCTTGCTTTTCTGCGGCGATACGGAGAAAAGATAAAGCATCAACGACAGGGAGACGATCGTCAGCCCCAGGCTGAACAGCTGGGCCAGGGTCAACCCCATCCAGACAATCGCCTCTTCACGGAAAAATTCGGTGGTAAAACGGAGTATTCCGTAAAGGGCGCACAGGGCAATCAGGTTAAAACCGATATAGGGGCGGAAGCGCTGCAGTAACTTTAGAATGATAAAGATAATCAAGCCCCCGGCGGCGGCATAAAGCTGGACCGGGTGGCGGGGAAGGCTGTCCACGGTGGGAATGGCCACCGCCCAGGGAACAGTGCTGACCCGGCCGTAACAGCAGCCGTTCAAAAAACAGCCGATCCGGCCAAAGGCGTAGCTGAGGATAAAATAAGGTGCAGCCAGGTCGGTAAATTTGAAGAAGTTGATCTTTCGCCAGCGGCACCACAGTAAAACTGCGAGAACACCGCCCAGGAAAGCGCCGTAAAAAGTAAGTCCCTCAAAGCGGGCAAAGAAGATATCCTGCCAGCGGCCCCGGTAATATTCCCAGTTTAAAATTACGTAAAGAATCCGCGAGCCCAGCAGCCCCCCGATCACGGCGACAATGATCGCCTCGAGCGTATTGTCGGGATCGATCCCTTCGCGAGAAGATTCCCGGGACATGAAGATCGCGGCAACAAGGACGGCCAGTGAAATCATGGCCCCGTAAGAGTAAACCGGCAAATTGCCGATGTGAAAGAGAATCCGGTGCATCTACTCATCTCCCCATAGTATTGATCGCGCTACTGCGGGCGGCTCTCCAGGGATGGAGCGATCCGCCAGAAAGCAAACAGAAATATAATCACCCCGAGGACAATGGCCGTGTCGGCCAGGTTGAAGACCGGTGGAAAAATCTTGATGTCGATGAAATCAACCACACAGACGTTGCGCACCCGGTCGATCAAATTTCCCAGGGCTCCGCCCAGCTGCAGCGCCAGGCCCAGCCGCAGGAGGGTATACCCGGCCGGGAGAACCCGGTAATAATAGATGATCAATCCCATAACGATCAGGGTGACAATGATAAAGAAAACGGTCCGGTAAGGGAACATTCCGAATGCCGCCCCGGGATTCCGGACATAAGTAATCGCCAAAAAATCTTTGATCAAAGGAATTGACTGGCCCACGTCCATCATCGAGGCAACAAGATGCTTGGAAAACTGATCCACGGCCACAATCGCAACTACAATTAAAAACAGGCGCAATCCCTTACCCCCCGGTAGTTCATACCTGCTGAGAGCTATTTTATCACAGCCGCGCCGCGAAAAACAAGCTAATCGGGAAGCTGGTTGCGAAGATCCTCGTTGGTAAGGCTGTCGGTATCCTCAACCAGGCCCGTTTCCTCATCTTCAAGGGCATCTTCAAAAATCCGGGGGCGCTTGTTATGCCGCGCCACCTCCTGCCAGAAATCCTCGCTGTCAAAGCCGGGATCGCCGAAGAAACCGGTGCGGGTAAAGGGATGACTCAGCAGCTCCTCTTCAACAGGGCGGCGGCCGGCATCAGTAGCGGCCCGCTCTTCGTATTCCCGGCAGGGCAGGCAGAGAGGCGCCTCCGGGACCGCTTCAAGCCTGGCTGCAGAGATCATCTCGCCGCAGCGAAGGCAGATCCCGTAAGTACCGGCGTCGATCCGCGCCAGCGCCTCCTCGACCTGGCGGAGCTGGCTGAAGCGGAGCTCCCTGAGAGAGAGATCCTTGCTCCGCTCAAAGTTTTCCGTGCCCAGATCGGCGGGATGATTATCGGCAAAGGAGAGATCGGTGACGCTCTCGCGCATACTTATTCCCCGCGCCCGGGAAGGGCTTTCCCCCAGTTGTTCGAGCAGCAGCCGACGCGTCTCTCTCAAAGCGGCGGCATGTTTTTCCCAGTTTCCGGCCATCTTTTCATCTCATCCTTTCAGCTGTTCATTGACAATTTTGACCAGTTCGGCGATAAAATCTCCGATCAGCGGCAAATTAAGGACGACCAGGCGCTGCAGAATATAGATCAGCAGGGCCGCCAGCAGTGTCGCCCCGAGCCCGAAACCGAGGCCGCGGACCATGCCGCCTGTAAAATTGACCAGGATATAACGCCGGGGGTTGTTCAACAGGCTGATATATTCGGCCAGGTTGAACTTCTCCAGATCCTGTGACAGGCGGGCCAGGCGGATAATCAGGCGCCGCTGGAGCTGCCTCTGCAGGTAACGCTCATTATCCTCTGACCGGTGCTCATCGCTCAACAGTCTTGCCTCCTTGATCAATCATATGTTTTCCCACGGTGTCAAAAAAATTGCTCGCCCGGGGATTCCGGCAAGATAAAAAAAATCAGGGGTGAGAGAGCTCACCCCCTTCAATTTTTCAACCGGCGGGGCAGGCCGCCCCCGGCTTGACGGCAGTCCTATCCTTCTTTCTGCTTTTCTTCCCTGACCAGTTCGCGGCGCAAGATCTTGCCGATGGCGCTCTTGGGCAGCTCGCTGCGGAACTCTACCCGGCGCGGCACCTTGTAGCGGGCCAGCTTCCGGGAGCAGTACTCGATGATCTCCTCCTCCGTGGCGCTTTCTCCTTCCCTGAGGACGACATAAGCTTTCAGCACCTCGCCGTAATAGTCGTCGGGGATGCCGGCGCTTACCGCCTCGGCAATTTTGGGATGCTCAAACAGAACTTCATCGATTTCGCGCGGGTAAACATTGTAACCACCGGTGATGACCAGGTCTTTTTTCCGGTCGACGATATAGAAGTAGCCCTGATCATCCATCTTCGCGATATCGCCGGTATAGAGCCAGCCGCCGCGGAGTGTTTCCGCCGTCTCTTCGGGGCGGTTCCAGTAACCTTTCATCACCTGCGGCCCCCTGATCAGCAGCTCGCCCTCTTCACCCACCGCCATTTCGGTTGCCCCGTCCGCAAGATCCACGATCTTGCAATCGGTGTCCGGGTAAGGCATCCCCACGCTGCCCGGCTTGCAAACGCCCGTGAGCGGGTTGCAGTGGGTTACCGGTGAGGCCTCGGTGAGACCGTATCCCTCGAGCATTTTCGAGCCGGTATCCCTTTCAAAGCGGGCCATCACATCGACCGGCATGGGCGCGGCGCCGCTGTTGCAGATCTCGACCACACCCTGGATCCCGTAATCGGCCAGCTGCGGATGGTTGGCCACGGCAATATAGATCGTGGGCACGGCCGGGAAAAGCGCCGGGCGGTATTGTACGATCGACTGCAGCAGGGCATCGATATCAAAACGGGGAATAAGCACCTGCCCCGAGGGAAGCGCCAGCCCCGTGTTCATCACGCAGGTCATCCCGTATGAATGAAAGAGGGGCAGGATCCCGATCCCGAAATGCTGCTTCCCTTTTTCAGCAAAATTGACGTCAATCCATTCTTTGAGCCATTCCTTGATCTGGGTAACGTTGGCCACGAGGTTGAAATGGGTCAGCATCGCCGCCTTCGGCAGGCCGGTGGTCCCTCCGGTATATTGAAATACGGCCACATCCTCTTCCGGATCGATCTCCGCCAACGGTGATTCAGGAGGATACTTCTGCAGCAGCTCGTCATACCAGAGATTTTCTCCCTCCACTTCGACCCAGAGCAGGCGGACAATGATCACATGCTCCAGCGTTACCCTCGTCCGCGCCTCCTGGAAAGAGTCGATCGCCGCGTCGATCCCCACAAATATCTTTGCTCCCGAGTCCTTAAGAATAAATTCCACCTCGTCCGGCATATAGAGGGGGTTCATCTGGACGACAACGGCGCCGATTTTCATGCAGGCGTAATAGCTGTAGACATACTCGGGACAGTTCGGGAGCATCAGGGCGACGCGCTCTCCTTTCCCGACTCCCAGATCCGTAAACGCCGCCGCCATCCGGTCGATATTCTCCTGCATCTGCCGGTAGGTGATCTCGTTGCCGAAGAAGACCAGGGCGATCAGATCGCCGTTTTCCGCCGTGGCCTGCCTGATATGCTCGTAAAGAGAGATCTTGGGATATTCCAGGTTCCAGCGGACAGGATAATTTTTCAACCAGAGCCGCTCGGTCATAATCCAAAGCCTCCTTGTGTATCATGGTTACTTTTTATTATTCGGCTTATGTTTAAATATTACCTTTAATTTTTTATATTGTGAATTTTATAACTTCTAGAATGTGTTTGGGGGCCATTATTACGCACGCCCTTATTTGGTCTGGCTACTCTGACAATCATTTTTGACAAAGATGATCTGTTTACGTTAAAATACGGTTACATTTAAATCCATACCGCCTTGTGCCGGTATATTTCGAGCGGAGGAGATTGTTTTGCGGCGCCGTACAATCTGGATGATCCTGGCCGGCATCGCCATGGTGATCCTCGTTCTTATCGGGACCTATTTTTACCTGGACCTACTCTGGTTTAAGGAGCTCCAGTTTGAGGGGGTTTTCTGGACGCAGCACCTGGCCCGCTGGGGTTTACGTCTGGCAGCCTGGCTGTTCCTATTCGCTTTCCTCTTGGTGAACTTTCTTTTTACCCGCCGCTTTATCTTAAGCTTCCCCAACCTGGCCCTGCGGGAGCGGCTCCTGGCCGGCGGCTATCTCCGCCTGTTAACCCCGCGGCGCCTGACCGTCTTCTTCCTGGCCTTGGCCGCATTCCTTTCCTTTGTTTTCTCCGGCTACACCGCCGGCCACTGGATGAGCCTGCTGCGCTTCATCCACGCCGAGCCGTTTAACAGCGCCGACCCCGTCTTCGGCCTGGACATTGCGTTTTACGTGTTCAAACTTCCCCTCTACCGCTTTATCTACGGTTTCCTGATGATGTCTGCCGTGATAAGCCTTATCCTGGTGGGAATTGTCTATATAATGATGAATCTTCCCG
>CAZPET010000140.1:0-5301 GCA_964585625.1 uncultured Syntrophomonadaceae bacterium | reverse complement strand
ATTGAGGCCGTGGATCTGCCCCTCTTCAATGAGCATCTCTTGCGCCTGATCCAGGGGGAAGAGGTGGAGCTGCCCACTTACAACTTTCACACGGGGAAGCGGGAATACCGGGGCCAGAAGATACGGCTGGACGATAATCAACCGCTAATAATTGAAGGAATTCACGGGCTGAACGAAACCCTGACCCGTTCCATCCCCCGCCGCAGCAAGTTCAAGATCTACATCTCCGCGCTGACGGCGTTGAACATCGATCGCCATACCCGCATTCACACCAGCGACACCCGGCTGCTGCGGCGCATCGTGCGCGACGCCCAGTTTCGCGGCAACAGCGCCCTTGATACTATCCGCCGCTGGCCTTCGGTGAGGCGCGGCGAGGAGCGTGATATTTTCCGCCTCCAGGAGGAGGCCGATATCATGTTCAACTCCGCCCTGGTTTACGAGCCGGCGGTGATCAAGCAGCAGGCCGAGTCTTTACTGAAGAAGATCGACCACTCGCAGCCGGAATATATTGACGCCAAGAGGCTGCTGACTTTTCTTTCTTTCTTCCTGCCCCTGGAGCCCTCCGGAGTGCCCTCCAACTCCATCCTGCGCGAATTCATCGGCCAATCCTGCTTTTTTGAAGGCCAGGTGGATTAATAGACAAGGGGACGGGGTACCTGTCAACTTTTCTTCACCATTTGAAGGTCTTCATGAAAGGATGGGAAACGAGCAGGCGCATCAATGCGCTCCGGGATTAATAAACCTTCTCATTTAAGATGCTATCAAATATTTCGCAAATGACCCCCTTGCCGTTCTGTAAACACTCTTATTGCGAAGACAGGAATTACTTTTTCATGAAGAAATTATATTAATTTTATGCTATGGGGTCAACTACATAATTAATTTCCGGGTCAGCCCAAACCAATAGGCCCAAACCAATACCGGTAAACAAAACAGACA
Organism: uncultured Syntrophomonadaceae bacterium; assembly: GCA_964585625.1. Lineage (GTDB taxonomy): Bacteria > Bacillota > Dethiobacteria > DTU022 > DTU022 > JAAZIN01. The sequence continues at coordinate 4,362 of CAZPET010000140.1, read as the reverse complement.
ACGGGTTTAAAGCAAGACGCTGCTGTCAATACAAGTGGCGGTAACCCCACCAGGGCGAGGCATGCCTTGCCCCACAGCTGGAAAGGATTTTTAATACTTCAACAGTCATCCTAACTGACTTTTGAGACAGTCCATACGGAGCTTTGCCCGGCCGCGCTCAGGGGTTAAATCTGTCACCCCCGGCGCGCAGTGATTTGAGGGCGGGGCCTTCAATGATATCTCCCTCGTAAGTGAAGCGGGAGCCGTGGCAGGGGCAGTCCCAGGAGAGCTCCGCCTCGTTCCAGGCCAGTTCACAGCCCATGTGGGGGCAGGTTATGTCCACCGCGTGGACCCGGCCTTTGTTATCCTTGTAGAGCCCTACTTTGCCCTCTTCTCCGGCGACCACCACGGCCTCTCCCGGCGCCGGCTCAGTCTCCCGGGGGGCGCTTTTCAACTTGCCGGCGCCCATCTGCTTGACCACGTCAATGTTTGCGGTCACGAACTTTTTGATCATCGGATCCGCTTCAAAGCGGGCCGGATCGTAGACCGCCTCCCAGGGGCTCTTCCCATGCACGATCAGATCTTTGAGCAGGATGGCGGCCGCGGTGCCGTTGGTCATGCCCCACTTGCGAAATCCGGTGGCCACGTAAACGTTGGGGCTTTTCGAAGTAAGCCGGCCCACGTAGGGGACCTCGTCCAGGGTGGTATAGTCCTGGGTAGACCAGCGAAAGGGGATCCCGGTAACGGTAAAGGTTTGCTCTGCAAATTGGGCCAGGTTGCGGTAATGGTTCTCCGTGGGAGGCCCCTGGCCAGTTTTATGATGCTCCCCGGCGGCAATGATCAGCTCCCCGTCGTTGTAGGGGGCACTCCGCAGGGACCTTCCCGGAGATTCCGCTGTAATGTACATCCCGCCGGGAAACTTTTCTTCCGCCGTGACGGCGAGGGCGTAAGACCTGTCCGGGTAGATGCGGGCAAAGTAGTAACCGCTGCCGCCGTAAGCGGGAAAATGGGAAGCGATGATCACCCTCTCCGCGGTGACCTTGTGCCCGCCAGCGGTGATAATGGTGAAGGGAGCGCCCTCATGGAAATCAACTGCCCGCGTCTGCTCGAAGATATGGCCGCCCCCGCCGGCTATATCTTTGGCCAGGGCCAGCAGGTATTTGCGGGGGTGAAACTGGGCCTGGTTGTCGAAGCGCTCCACCGCCTTTACTCCAAAGGGCAAGGGGATCTGTTCCAGGTAGTGAGCCTTGATCCCCAGGCCGGCGGCGGCTTTGACCTCGTCTTCGATCTGCTTGATATACTGGTCCGACTGGGTATAAACATAAGCGGCCTGCCGCGATAAGTCACAGTCGATCTTATTTTTCTTGACCAGCTTTTCGATAAAGGTGATCGCGTATTCGTTGGCCTCCGCATATGCCCGGGATTTCTCCCGGCCCAGGTGCTTGATCAGCTTGTCGTAGATCAGGCTGTGCTGCGAGGTAATCTTGGCCGTGGTATGGCCCGTGGTTCCCTGCCCGATGCGGTCGGCTTCTATAATGGCCACGCTAATATTCTCCTGCTTCAACAGGTAGGCCGCGGTAACGCCGGCCAGGCCGCCCCCGACTATTGCCACATCGACCTTGATATCTTCCTCCAGGGCCGGGTAGTCCGTGGAGCCTGTAGAGGCCGCCCAGTACGACTGCGGCGGTACTGTAAATGCATTTACGTTTCTGTTCAAACTTATCACTCCTGGTACTGCTTGAAATGTTCCTAGTTGCTCTCTGCGGATCTATGCTTCAAAACGTCCTTGATTTTCAGCTCCAGCATGTTGAGATCCAGCTCTGCTTCTTTTTTGATACTCTTACGCAGCATGGGCCCAACCTGGCTGATATCATCCAACAGGTCATAGAGGAGTTCCAGCGCTGCGCTGGCGCTGACTATTTCAGGCGGGGTTTCCACGATGTTAGTGATTATCGCTTGCTCTGTCCTCGAGGCGATGATGGGGTTTGGCATCTGGTCGACGAAAACCTTGGTCCGGCGGCCGGGCCCCCTTCTCTCCTCGATGGGTTCAAGGGCAATAATTCTATCTGAGCAGACAAATTTGCCATAGCCAAGCGGCACGATCAACTGTCCCTTAACTTCCATGGCATGCACCCTTTAAGCATATCTGAACTTAGTTTTCCGGTTGCGGGGGAAATAATTCAACTAGAACAGAAATGCAGGAAACAGCTTGCACAAAATAGAACCGATCTTTAGCTGCACAATACCGGTTAAAGGCGGGGGGTAGGGCTTTTGAAAGACGAAAAGATAGTAAAGCTAATCGAACGGGGCCATGCTCTGATCAAGAAGAAGAATCTCCCAGGGGCAGAAAAGGCCTTCAGGGCTGCCCTGGAACTGGAAGAGGACGCCACAGTTCGCAACAACCTGGCATTGGTTACCTTTCACTCCGGCGATTCCTCCGGGGCTATGGCTATACTGGAACCTAATCTGGAACTGCTCGCCGGTAATCCTTTCAGTTTTGGACTGGCCGCCCAGATCGCTGCCGACCTGGGGCGCAACAAAGAAGCAACAAAATACTTGGAAAAAGCGATTGCAATTTTTGAGCGGGGCAGGGCGCATCTTGAGAAAGGCCCTGTGCGTCAGGCATGGCATGAATATACAGTTACGATCATGCAGGGCGCTGCTGCCCTAAATGATCACCGCCTGGTATATGATCTTTACCGCCGCTGGGAGCGTCACCATGTAAGCTGGGAAAACCGCTATATGGCAGGAGTGGCAGCTTTCAACATGGAGCACTATGAACGTGCCGCTTCCCTATGGGGTTCTATCCCGGGACCAGGCGCTTACATGCAGGAGTTGGCATTTTTAGTTGAAGATGCTCTCGTTCCCCCTTTCCCCCTTGAATATAAACATGAGGATCCTGGTGATCTTGAGCGTTTGGATCCGCAGATGGGAGAAAAAGAGGAGGATCGGATTACGGAGTCTTATGTCCGAAATGGAGCGACCCGGGCCGCAGCCCTTGCCTATCTGTTCAGTTCGGAAATCAATAAGGAATCAGCTGAAGTGTTGCTCTCCGCGCTGATACGATATGGTGAAGAATGGGGAATTTCCTTTGGAAAGCGCTTGCTTGAAGCTGCTGCCGTTCCCCGCGAGTTTAAGATCACTGCGGCCATGGCCCTGGTAAAGCGCGGTGTATTTGATAAAAATGAACCTATTACCATGTTCATCGATGGTAGGGAGAGGGAAGTTAGAATCACCGAAAGGATGTTGACCCTGGAGTCTGACCCCGAACTTGAAGAGCTGCATCAGCGAGCCATGAGTCTACGCGATCAGGGCAGGATTGAGGATGCTGTCGGGCTGTTGGAACCGCTTTATGAGCAGGGCCGTTTTCACCCTCCAGCCATGGTCGCTCTGGCCAATCTGTACCGGCGTATGGACAGATTAGATGAGGCCCGTATTATTTTAGAGGTGCTAAATGAGCTTTTGCCCGGGAGTTCTCCTGTTCTTTTTAACCTGGCGGGGCTGTCCGTTGACAGCGGTGCGCCTGAGCAAGCCCTTAACTACCTGGAACAACTAGAGAAGATGGAACTGGACGAGGATATGGCGGCTAAAGTGGAGAGCCTCAGCTTGATGATAAAGGCGAAGAGCGAACTTCAAGAATCATGGGGACGCCATGATTTGCATGAGTTGCTTTTTTCCCACGAAAAGAAGGAGCGTGAGGTGGTGGAGAGAAAAGTTCTCCCCCTAGAGTCTTCCCTGCTCCGCGGTCTCAAGAATATGCCCAACGAATGGTTACTAAATATTTGCGCCATTTACGGGTTGGCGCCCGGCCGGCTGAGGCGGGACCGGGAAAAAAAGATCGCTGACACTCTGAACCAAGAAAAGGCGTTGCAAAAGGCGGTGGCGGGTCTGGATGGAACCGGAAGGGAGTTGCTGGGTTTTCTTTTGGAAAGGGGCGGCTGGGCCCGCCTGAACGCAGTTACCCGTAAATATGGTACCATGGAGGAGGATGGTTACTATTGGGACGAAGATGAACCGCAGTCTCATCTGGGGCAGCTTTGGTCCCGTGCCCTGGTCATGGTCGGCCGGGCCAGGCTGGAAGGCGGTTATGCCAGGATTGTTACCATTCCCGCGGATCTGCGGGAGAAGTTGGCTGCAATTATAGTTGTCGGAGCCGGCTTAAACTGACGGAAAATCGCAAACTCTAATCCCGCGAACTACCTGTCCATTAAGGCCCTTGAAAAAGCGGGTTATGAGGTTGTAAGGCAAAGAGGGAGTCATATCAGGTTAAGGGATAAAACCGGAAAAAGATCCCCGGTAACTGTACCCAATCATCAGGAACTACGCCCCGGTTTATTACAAAAGATTTTAAAAGACGCAGAGCTTACCGCTGAAAAACTAAGC
>CAZPET010000139.1:0-5303 GCA_964585625.1 uncultured Syntrophomonadaceae bacterium | reverse complement strand
CCCCAACCGGGTAAAATAACCGTTAACTTAATTCAGGAGGTGGCCTGCATGGAAGCTGCAAAGCTGCACCCCGCCGAGCTTAATGAAGAAGCTCTGCAAATCCTGCGAGAGGCCGAAGCAACCATAAATCGCTGCATCGGTGTGGAAACGGATCCTGCCGGGGAGATCTTTTTAATCGCCTTGAACAGCAATCAGTAAAATAGTCGGGCAGAACTAATTGGAAGTTAACAATATCCCTATATTATTGTTAACTTCTAATTTTTGAGCCCGGTACAGGCGCAAAATTTGTTGACTTGTTTACTAAATTGGCCGATCTCCCTCATGATTGCATTACAATTATGGAGGAAGATTGTATTATTATGAAAATATTCCTTGTGAAAAAAAGGTATTCGCTTATTTATGTCGAATAACCATATTTACCATCCTTTTTTGAGGTGAAAATTGTTGAAACAGAGAAAGGCTAAACGCAGCCTCCACCGCCAGATTGAAATGTTGAGAGAAAAGCTGCACAAGCAAAAGGATATCACCAACGGTGATGCCCTGAAGCTAAGCGCCGAGCTTGATCTGCTGATCCTCGAAGCGATGAAAAAAAGCAAGGCGGAGGTTTGAACTTCAGGATATGGTCATCCTCCCCGCGGTATCCCCGTTGATCTCTCCGATGTGAAATCCCCTGAGACCTCTCTTCTCCAGGCCTGCCCGCAGCGCTGCAGCACGCCGCGGGGGTACGGCAATCAAAAGCCCCCCCGAAGTCTGGGGGTCAAACAGGATCGTTAACCAGTCCTCTTCCTCCTGCTTCCGCCCCACCCAGTTGACCGCCTCTTGAAAATAGCTGATGTTGCGATAGGTTCCCCCTGGAATTAGCCCGCCCGCGGCCATCTCTTCCGTCCGGGGATAGAGCGGAACCGCTTTGCTGTTGATACTGGCGCCGGTCCCGCCGGCAATCAGCATTTCATTCAAGTGGCCGAGCAGTCCAAAACCGGTGATATCGGTGGCGGCAGAGGCCCCGGCCTCAACCATTGCCGCCGCGGCGGCGGCATTCAGGGCGGCCATCCCCTGCAGGGTCTCTTCCGCCTCGGAAACGCTGAGCTGATCCCCTTTTAACGCGGTGGTGATGATACCGCTGCCGAGCGGTTTTGTTAAAAAGAGCAAATCCCCGGGCCGGGCGCCACCGCTGGTGAGCATCCGCCGCGGGTCCACCAGCCCGGTCACGGAGAGGCCGTACTTTGGTTCGGCATCTTCGACACTGTGCCCCCCGATCAGGACCGCCCCCGCTTCCCTGATCTTATCAAATCCACCGCGGAGAATATCCTCCAAAATATGCAAGGGCTGCCGCTCTGCAGGGAAACAGACCAGGTTTAAAGCCGTAAGCGGTTTTGCCCCCATGGCATAGAGATCGCTGAAAGCATTTGCTGCGGCAATCTGCCCGAAAAGATAGGGATCGTCGACAACCGGTGTGAAAAAATCGACAGTCTGCACCAGCGCCGTCTCGTCAGTGAGGCGGTAGACACCGGCATCGGCATAATGCTGGTCCCGGTTAAGATAAGCGGGATCGTCAATGGACGGCAAGCGGCACAGAACCTGTGCCAGGGCTCCCGGCCCTATTTTGGCAGCTCACCCGGCGCTCGCGGTCATCGCCGTGAGCCGGATCTCTTCCTTCTTCAATTTGACACCTCCTGCCCCATCTACCCAAAAGTTAGTTGTTTTGGTGCCTGGCACCGTGACAACTAACTATGGGGGTTTTGCAGTTTCAAGGGGACGCGGTGATCGCCGACGCGGCGGGTCAGCTTGAGCCGGTCAAAATGCTCCAGCAGGGGCTGGACGATCTTCCGCGAACTGCCGGTAAGATCCCTGAACTGCGCCAGGGTAAGTGTTCCGGCAGCAGTAAAATGACGGCGCATTAGATCTACCGCCTCGTCGTATGCCTCCCGGTGAAAGTAAAGTTCCTCATTTATTTTAACCAGGCGGCTGCAGTTTACCAGGTAGCTGTAATAACCTTCCTGATGGCGGCTTTCGATCCCTGCCCGGGCCAGGGCCTCTTTGACCGCCGGAGGTTGGAAACGGGCTGCGGCATATATCTCGCTCAAACGATCGAGCTGCGCCTGCTCCTGCCTGGAGGGTTGAGCTTCAAAGCTTTCCAGGCTGACCAGGTCTCCCTTGAGCGCAATTTGCCGCTGCTCCTGCAGCCGCGTCAAAAACAGGTCATATTCCCGCAGATTCAAAGTCCCGGGCAGGGCCGCTTTCAATTCCGCCCTGGAGATACCGGGCAGCAGGGAGTGCCGGCGGTGATATTCTTCCAGCTTGCGCAGCAGGCGGCGCTCCCATTCTTCCAAAACTTCTTGCGCAAGGTAGCTTTCGCCGAGTTTTCCGACAACCCCTTTCCGGGTCATCCTCTCCAGAATATCCTTGATCTGTTTCCCGTCCAGGCGTGCCTCCCGGGCCAGGCGGGCCGGGTCGGCGATGAGCAGCTCCCCCAGCTTCCGAAGAATAAAGGCCTCGTCTCCCCCCGCTGCCGGCTCGCGCTCCAGTTCCTCCAGGTGAGCAAATGAAGTCCGGCGAAAACGGCGGTGCCGCGAGGGAGCGGGGTCGAGCACCCGGCCTCCCCCGATCGTGGTCATCGGCGAATATGAACGGATGATAAACCGGTCCGCCCGGTCGGCCACCAGGGGATGGTACAAGCGGCACTGGACCATGGATTTTTCACCCGGCAGGAGCTCCTCGCAATCGAGCAGCAGCAGCCGCGCCACCACGCGGGCGGTCCCCAAAAAAAAGTGGACCGGATCCAGATTTTTAAGCGGACGGGGAGCGCCGGGCAGAAGCGTAAGCGAGGCATCGAGCAGCCGCGTGGTCTGGTAGTAGCCGGGTGAGGCGATTACGCTGCCGCGCCGGACCTCCGATTTCTCGATGCCGGCCAGGTTTAAAGCAACCCGCTGCCCGGCCAGGGCTTTTTGTATATCCCGGTCGTGAACCTGGATGTTGCGCACGCGGGCTTCCAGGCCGGGGGGGATAATTTCAACCTTGTCGCCAACCTGCACACTGCCCCGGAACAGCGTTCCGGTAATCACGGTGCCGAAGCCGGCGATAGTGAAAGAACGGTCCACCGGCAGCCGCAGCGGCCCCGACGGATCCCGGGGGGGAAGGTCGCGGGTCGCCGAGGCGATCAGCTCTTTCAGCCCGGCAATCCCCTCGCCGGTAAAGGCGGAGACCGCGTGAATCGGCGCTCCCTCCAGGAATGTTCCATTCAGTTCCGCAGCGACCTCTTCCTGAACAAGCTCCCGCCACTCGTCATCAACCAGATCGATCTTCGTGATCACGACTATCCCTTGCCGCACCCCCAGAAGCTGCAATATCTGCAGATGCTCCCTTGTTTGCGGCATCATCCCTTCGGCGGCATCGATCACCAGCAGAACCAGGTCCATGCCGGCGGCGCCGGCAAGCATGTTGTGGATAAAGCGCTCGTGGCCCGGGACATCGACAACCCCGGCCAGGCGTCCGCCGGGAATCTCGAGGGGGGCGAATCCGAGATCTATGGAGATGCCCCGTTTCTTCTCTTCCCGCAGGCGGTCGGTATCGACCCCGGTAAGAGCCTTGATTAAAACGGTTTTGCCGTGATCCACATGGCCGGCGGTCCCGATAATCAGATGTTCCAACACGATCAGCCTTCCTTATTAACCGGCATTGACTTTGGGGAGCTTGGCAAGCCAAAGGATGAAGTAAAGAAGTGCCGCAACCGCTTACGGCTGCTCCCCTTCCAGGGCAACGACCAGTGCTTTCAGAAGCGGTTCGTCCTGTTCCGGCTCAACAGCGCGCAGATCGAGCAGCAGCCTCTCCTGCTGCAGCCGCACAATCACCGGCGGGTTACCGCAGCGCAGTCGCTCGGCCAGCACGGATGACGCCACGTGCGGAACCTGTAAAGAAAGAAGCACAGTGGGCAGCTCCGCTGTGGGAAGGGCGCCTCCGCCAACCCGGGAGCTTCCTTTCAACAGCTCGACGTCCGCTTCACCGAAATAAGCTTTCAGCCGGGAGGCCAGGGTCTCGGCCCTCTCCTGCAGCCGGGAAAGGGGCGCTGTCAGCGCCCGCCAGATCGGAATTTCCTGCACTGCTTTCTCTTCATCGAGGTAGAGGCGGAGGGTGGCCTCGAGCGCCGCCACCGTGAGTTTATCCACACGTAGCACCCGGGCCAGCTGGTTGCTGCGGATCTTTTCAATCAGCTCGCACCGCCCCACGATAATTCCCGCCTGCGGCCCTCCGAGCAGTTTATCTCCGCTGAAAGTAACGAGATCCATCCCGGCGGCGATGCTCTCCTGCACGCGCGGCTCCGGGGGAAGACCGTACCTGGTTATGTTGAGCAGCACTCCGCTGCCCAGGTCTTCCAACGCCAGCAGATTATGGGCATGCGCCAGGGCAGCGATATCGGCGGCATCGACCGAAGCGGTAAAACCGATCAGGTGGTAGTTGCTGGTATGGACCTTGAGGAGGGCGGCGGTATCTGCGGTAATTGCCGCCTCGTAATCGCGCCGGTAGGTCTTGTTCGTGGTCCCCACCTCGACGAGGCAGGCACCGCCTGCCGCCATCACCTCGGGGAGGCGAAAAGAGCCGCCGATCTCCACCAGCTGCCCCCGCGAAACGATCACCTCTTTGCCGGCGGCGCAGCTGTTGAGAAGCAGAAACACCGCGGCGGCGTTGTTGTTCACCACCACCGCCGCTTCAGCCCCGGTCAGATCGCAGAGAAGCCGCTCCAGGTGAGCCTGCCGCGAACCGCGCACGCCTTCGACCAGATCGATCTCCAGATTGCAGTAGCGCTCCAAAATTTCCGCTACCGCTTCCGCCGCCGCCGGCGCCAGGGGAGCTCTCCCCAGGTTGGTATGAAGGACAATCCCGGTGGCATTGATTACCGGGCGCAGGCACGGCACAGCCTGATTTTGCGCCAGCGCGGCCGCCTCCTGCGCCAGCCTGGCCGGCGAGAGATCGAGACCGGTCCTGAATTGTCCGCCATCTCTCTCTCCACATATTTTCTGCCGGTAGCCCTGCAGGGTTTCCTGAACCGCAGCCAAAACCAACCGGCGCGGCAGCCGCTCCAGCAGTTCACCGATAACCGGCTCCTTCAGCAGCCGGTCTACCGCCGGCAGTTCACGCAAATAAGGATGTAAGTCAGCCACGGGCAAACCTCTTTTCCACGGGACAATCCTTAACAAATTATAGCATACAAGAAACAAGAAAACAGAAGTAAGAGGCAAGAAAAACAAAAAAGGTATGTTTAGGTATGTTTATGGCTATGTTTATTGGTCACCTGGCTCTGAAGCTTT
>CAZPET010000138.1:0-5312 GCA_964585625.1 uncultured Syntrophomonadaceae bacterium | reverse complement strand
CGGTGTGACGAAACAATTAAAATAAAGCGTCAACAGAACACCCCCTCCCCAGCCCTCACCCTCCAGGGAGGGGTGATCCTAAAAAAGGATCTAATTCTCCAATCCAGAAATATAAAATAGATAATAGTGTGACGACTCTATTAAGATGAGGAGGAATGAACTGGTGGAAGGACAGGATTACCGGGTTTACCGTTACCGCTGGGTGGTGCTGCTTGCATTCATGTTCATCAACCTGACCATTCAAACCCTGTGGATCTCCTTTGCCTCTGTGACCGGCCCCGCAGCGGTATACTACGGGGTAACCGATCAGCAGATCGGCCTCTTGTCGATGATCTTCATGATCGTCTATATCCCCCTCTCCATCCCCGCCTCCTGGGTCATCGATACGTTCGGCATCCGCATCGGTGTCGGCATCGGGGCGGTCTTGATGGGTGTTTTCGGCCTGCTGCGCGGCATCTATGCCTCTAACTACCTGATGGTGGTCATCTTTACAATCGGGATCGCCATGGGGCAGCCTTTCCTGCTGAATGCCCAGACGAAGGTGGCGGCGCGCTGGTTTGCCATCGGCGAGCGGGCCACCGCGGCGGGGCTGGCCACCGTGGCCAACTTTATCGGTACCGGGATCGGGTTGGCAGTAACCCCCTTCCTTCTGGATAGTTACAGTTTAAGTAACGCCCAGCTGATCTACGGCGCGGTTGCCGCCTTCTCGGCGCTGCTGTTCCTGGTGTTAATCAGGGAGCAGCCGGCCACGCCGCCCTGCCCGGCCGGCCACGACGAGAGAGCGCTGATGTTTGACGGGCTCAAACAGATGCTGCGGCAGGGGGATTTTTGGAAGATGATCTTCATCTTTTTTGTCGGCCTGGGTATATTCAACGGCATCGCCACCTGGGTCGAAAATATCGTCCGGCCGCGCGGCTTCACGGTTACGCAGGCGGGGCTGCTGGGCGGCCTGCTCCTGGTTGGCGGCATTGCCGGCGCAATCGTGATCCCGGCGCTGTCAGACCACTATTTGAAAAGAAAGCCATTCATCCTTCTGGGGATGATCTGCGCCGTGCCCGGGCTGATCGGGATCACCTTTGCCCCAAGTTATGGCTTGATGATCGTTTCGGTGCTGGTGCTCGGATTCTTCATGATGGGTCTTGGCCCCATCGGCTACCAGTATGCTGCAGAGCTGACCTATCCGGCTCCGGAAGGAACCTCGAACGGGCTCCTTGTGCTGGCCGGCCAGGTTTCGGTGGTCTTTATCTACGGGATGGAGGCTCTCAAGAGCGCAGACGGCTCCTTCACTGTTTCCCTGGTCGCCCTGACTGTTTTGATGGCGGTCTGCTGTATTTTGATCGCCACGCTGCGGGAGTCGGATTACCTGAAAGGTGTCGCGGAGCAGAGAACGGTTGCAGGGCCGGCGGTTAAATAGGGCGTCGCAGGGGGTACAGGCGTTTGCGTAGTAAAGGCATTTTGTTTTAACGTGGTATTTGTTTTGTTTTTCGTAGTGGGTTTGGGCGGCGCATGTGCCGCCCCTACCACTCCGGTAGGGCAGGGTGCTGCATGAGGGGTTTCAGCGGCTGACTGCGGGGGTGGGCAGGTAGAAAAGATCGCCTTGAATCAGCTGGAGGGGGTTCAGCGGCGCCTGGCCCAGGTTTACTTCCCAGTGCAGGTGGGGGCCGTTGGCGAAGCCGGTTTCTCCAACACAGCCGATGATCTGCCCCCTGCTGACGCGGGCGCCTTCTTCAACTTCGATGCTGTCCAGGTGTAAATAAGAGCTCGACAGGTACATCCCGTGGTCAATGATCACGATATTACCGTGAGCCAGCAGCGGCGCGGCCAGCCTGACAATCCCGTCATTGGTTGCCGCGACAGGCGCCCCCAGGTCGGCGGCGATATCCAGGCCCGCGTGCCGGCCTGGCGCGCCCTCGTTGATTATCCGCACGGCCCCGTATTCAGAGCTGATGCGGGCTTCCAGGGGCATGATGAAAGGCTGGTACCACAGGGGGGCCGGTTCGGTGGACTGGCGGGCAAGCCGGACCCTCTCCCGCTCTTCGGCAAGCCTCCGGGCGGCCTCTTCCCCGCTCCACTTCACAGGTACGCTGAAGCGGGAGGTTTCGAAATCGCGAACGGCAACCTCCACCTCCCCGGTTATCTCTCTCCGTTCACCGCCGGGCTCCTCCAGGTAGAGGACCAGGCTCTGCTTTCCCGGCGGGACTTGAAAACCGATCCCCAGAATAAAGTAGGTCGAATCGCCGTGCCGGTAAGGCTGCGACAGGGTCAGGCCCGGCCCTTTCTCCAGCCTTACCTCGCACTCTGCAGGGCAGGGACCCACCGCCAGCATGGCGAGATCTCCGGGCCCCGGTAAGCGCGGGTAGATCACGACCGTGGGTGTGCCGTCGGGCACGACCTCCCCTGTTTCACCCGCCGCCCCGCCCGTTCCGCCGTCACCCGGCGGAGCCGGGACCTCCGTGCTGCATGAAGCAGTCAATAACGTGAAAAGAAGCAAGAGGGCGACAACGAAATATCCCGCCTGCTGAAGATATCCGCCTCCACAACAGTTCAGACCGCGTCCCATCTCAAGGTTTAACCTCCTGATTTTCCAGGAGATGTTCAAAAATCTTATTAAATATATCTTTCATCTCTTCATAGTCCCCGGCATCTATGTCGAAAAGGTTGAACTCAATGATCAAATTTACTTTCCCGTAGATCTTTGGAAAGATAAATTGATCTGAAACCACTTTGGCAAAAGCATCCCCCGTCTTGATAGGGCCTTCTGTTGTGCCGGTAATGTTGTAAGCAGAAAAGCCGTTCAAACTGTCCGTTGCATAGAGCGAGAGCCCTTCGTAAGACTCAGATTTTTCGGTGCTGTAATCTTCGAGAGAGACATCCCCGGTGATGCCGTCAAAAGGTGCGTAAAGTGATGTCCCGGCGGGCACGTTAAAACCTACCATGAGATATCCCATTTCGAGGTTTCCCTCCAATATAACCCCCTGCCCCCAGAAGCCGGGGACCAGAATATAGGCGCAGTATTCCGGATCACCCGGAGAGGGAAGGGTTAGACCGGGCTGCTCCGGATCCCCTTCTCCCTGCCCGGGTCCCGTTGATTTTTCGGCAGCACAGCCGGCCAGGGCAAGCGCCAGGGCGGCCGCCAGCAGCGGCAGCAGGAGCGCTCTTCTGGATTTTCTCATCCTTTAGTCCCCTTTCTCTCCAGTCCGGCGAAGTTAAAAGAGCAGCAATCAACCCTATTATACTGAATGTTGCTGGAAAGTGGTAGGTTTGGCGGGAAAGGTAAGAAAAAAGAGTCAAGGGGACGTTGCCTTTGACTCATTATTTTTCTAGAATCCGGATCTACCGGCTGATAGCTATGGTATAATAATCCAACAGGGGAGTTTCTTGCAGAGGGGTGATGATATGCCAAGGACAGCCCGCAAAAGGAGCAAAACTGGCGTCTATCATGCGATGGTCAGAGGCATTAATCGCCAGGACATCTTTCAGGATAGGGAAGACAGAATTCTTTTTCTGGAGAAGCTCAGCGCTGTTAAAAAGCGTAGCAAGTGTAGTATTTATGGCTATTGTCTGATGAGTAACCATGTACATTTGCTGATTGCCGAGATTGTTGAGACGATCAGCCAGATAATGAAGCGGTTAGGCAGTACTTACGTATATTGGTATAACCAAAAGTACGGGCGGGTAGGGCATTTGTTTCAGGGTCGTTTTCACAGCGAGCCAGTCAATGTTGAAACCTATCTGCTAACAGCACTGCGCTACATTCACCAGAACCCCGTTAAAGCAGGGATTGCACCCAATTGCGCAAGCTATCCCTGGAGTAGTTATCATGATTACATGAACCCGGGAAGGACGGTAAAAAGCGTAACGGATACAGGGCTGGGTTTAGAGATCATAGGAGGACAACAGCAATTTGCCGAATTTCATCAAAAATTGTGTGGCCGCGATTTGCTAGATATTGATGATGTAACCCGGGCCGCAGACGAGCTTGCAGAGCAATTGATACAACAGGTTTTGGCCGGCAGGACAACGGTTGACCTGATTAAAATGCCGGTTCCCGAAAGAAATATACTTTTGCGGGAACTAAAAGCCTTGCCCGGGGTCAGTCATCGGCAAATTGAGCATATTACCGGAATAAACAGGAACATGATTCAAAGGGCTTGAGCCTTTTGCTGAGTCAAAGTCTCCGTCCCCTTGACTCCGTCCCCTTGACTCCCACTCACTCACCTTCGGATCAATAACCCGGTTTTTTGGTTGCGGCCAGGTAGATTGCCGAAATAAGGGGCAAAAAGATCATCATGACCCAGATGCCTGCAAATACAGCCATGCCGGTTTACCTCCCTTTAAGGTAATTCTTCTTTCGGGATATTGATTTCAATGATTTCTACTTTTTTTACCCCGGCTTTTCCATCATAGCTGTAAAGAGCCCGGCCTCCCACCACGACGATAAGGAATAAAAGCAGCGGTATCAGCGTGGCGATCAGCTTATCCCTGGTTTTCCAGGCAGGTGAAAGCCAGGCCAGGACTATCCCCGCCGGCCAGAGGAAGACGGTAAGGACAATAACCAGCCAGCTGGGCGGGTAGGGCGCTTCACTGCGGCAGGATGCCGCGGGCCGGCCGGAATACTCTTCAAGGTAGCCCGCGGCGATCTCCCGGGGCTCGCCGAAGTTGTTGATGATGTTCATCAGGTTTTCCGTGCTCTGTTGATCGCACCGGCGCCACTCTTCGAGCAGGTGAGAGCGGATCTCGGTGACGATTTCCTGGCGAGCCGTCCGGGACAAACCCGCCAGCTCCGTCTCAATTTCCCCCAGATAGCGCCGGAGAACAATCTCGGTTTTACGATCCATTAACTTTCACGCCTCCTTCCAAAACTTGATCCACCGTGCCCACAAATTCCACCCAGTGCTCCTTGAACAGAGCCAGCGCCGCCTCGCCCTTTGCGGTAATCCGGTAATATTTCCGGGGGTTCCCTTCATCCATTTGCCGCCAGGCTGACGTGACCAGTCCCTCCTTCTGCAACCTGGCCAGTAAAGGGTAAACCGTCCCCTCGGAGGTGGTCAGGCCCTGTTCGCCCAGGGTTTTCACGATCTCGTAACCGTAGCTCTCGCCCCGGGCGATCAGCGCCAGCACACAGAAATCAAGGGCGCCTTTTTTGATCTGGATCAACGGATTTGCTAGTTCCATAGATGCATTATATAGCATAATGCCTCGTTATGCAAGGTATAAAATGAAAAATTATATGGGTGACTGGGGTGACAGGGGACGGTTCTTAAAGGGTTCAATCGGAAGTTTTGCGCGCGAATAGGCTCAACTTCATCGGT
>CAZPET010000137.1:3118-5324 GCA_964585625.1 uncultured Syntrophomonadaceae bacterium | reverse complement strand
TTGAAGCTTTCAGGTTTTCAAGCTAATAATCTTTCTCTACCTGTTCCCTGAATTTCTCAAAATCTTCGTAATGCATTCCCACGGCCTCTCTCAGCTCTCTGGCAATAAAATTCTTGGTGGCCATGACCAGGTATCTCTTTCCCCTGGCCTTCAACAGGTTGATCGGCCGTTCAAAATCTCCGTCACCGCTGACCAGTACCGCCATATCATAGTGCTCTATTGTATTAAACATATCCAGAACAATCTCGATATCCAGGTTGGCTTTTTGCTTATAAGTACCATCATCTTGCAAAACATTTTTCAGATCCTTGGTCACCAGGGAGTAACCCATGTATGTCAGCGCCTTCAAATATTTGTCCTGCCTGGCCTCGGGATGGGCATCTTTGCCCACGTAATAATTTGCGTCAATCAGATCCCCCTTGCTCCTGATATACTCCAGCAATTTACGGGGATCTATCCACCACCCCAAATCCTTTTTCTGCATATAAAAGAAGTTTCCTCCGTCCACGAAAAGAGATATTCTCATTTAATCCCTCCCTTCTTCATATCTATTCTGTTACATGAATATTTTTCCTTTATTCAATATTATATCATAATTGTGTACATTATGTTTTAAAAAATAAAAGCGACAATGGTAACTGTCTCTTCATTAACACTGCCGGCAAACCGCTTCACCTGTGATCACCATTATTTTTGGGCCTTGCGGACTTCGGAAAAGAATTTTTGGCGATTTCTCTGAACCTGCCTTCTCAGCTTGATTCCACGGTAGATATCCCGGCCGAAGAAAATAAAATAGTTCACCACCGCGGCAACGGCGGCAATTTTGTACGGCAGCGCAGTAAAAATCACCGTGAACCCGATCAAAGCCCAGTTCAGCCAGGCCAGGTACTTTATTTTTACCGGCAGGATAAAGAAAATCAAGAGCTCGAAATCCGGGTAGAGATGGGCAAAGGCCAGAAAGAGCGACAGGTTGAGGTAGGCCCCCGTGTATCCGGCTCCGGTAATGAAGGCGGCCAGGGTCGTGCCGGCCATCCCCAGGACATAGTAGAGATTGAACCTGAAGGCTCCCCAGGCCTGCTCCAGCCCGGTGCCGACAAGATAATATAAATAAAGAACAAAGATGATCCAGATCGGTGAATCGGTCGGAGGAATGAAAATATAGGTCAGCAGGCGCCAGATCTCACCCTGGAGGACACGATCGGGATAGAGAACCAGCAAATCGACTACCGGGCTCCCCGGTGATACAAGTGAGAGGATAAAGACCATCGCGTTAAGAGCGATGATATAGAAGATCAGGTTGCTTACGGCATATTTCCTGTATTTGCGCTCGAGTTTATTCATCCATTTCATCAAGGTTTCCTCCTGCCAGTGTGAATGATCAGGCCTGATCGCACTCGTTTGGTCTATCTGAATTGGCACTAACGGCCGGCTGTAAGCCCGTCCCTCTTGATAAAAAGCGCTAGCTCTTTTCTGCTAGATCCTTTAATAACTGCGCCGCCGCGGCGGCATCATCCCGGTTAACCTGGATCTGGACCGGGCCGGTTAACGGATTAAATCCGCCCATGGTTCCCAGGGCGAATAAGTTTTGTAAACCTGCTCCCCTGGCATAGTAACGGATGCCGGCATCTTCGAGAACCGATTGAACCACCAAAAGCAAGCCCATGTCACCGGTTTCAAAAACAGTGACCGGTTCAATATACTCAGGCCCGGTTTCCGCCGGCAGCTCCTCGACAAGTTCAACCTTGCAGTCCGGGCACTTCTTGAACCCTTCTCTAAACTCATCCCTGCATTTCGGGCAGTACATCATCGGATCCTCCTTTATAAATTCAGGCCGGGGCATTCTGGATCACAGCTGCAGCAGCTCCATAAATGAGTTTTCGTCGATAACCTCAACGCCCAGCTCGCGGGCCCGGGCGAGCTTGCTTCCCGGTTCATCGCCGGCCACCAGATAGCCGGTCTTCCGGCTGACGGCCGAGGAGACCTTGCCCCCGCGCTCCGTGACCAGCGCCGCGGCTTCATCCCGGGTAAAGCGCTCCAGGGCGCCGCTGAAAACAAATGTTTTCCCCTCCAGCGTCCGATCCCCGGCGGCGCCGCCTTCGGCAAGAGGTTCACTGAAGTTTACTCCGGACTGCTCCAGCTTCTCCAGCAGCTCTGCCGTCTCCGGAGCCTGGAAGAACCCGATCACCGCCCCGGCGATCTTCGGCCC
>CAZPET010000137.1:0-3018 GCA_964585625.1 uncultured Syntrophomonadaceae bacterium | reverse complement strand
AAATGAACGATCCGCTCGACCAGCTGGGCGGGGCAGGACGGGTTCAGGCAGCGGAGCGCCGCCTCACCGGGAAGGCGGTGCACGGCAACCCCGCACGAGGGGCACTTTTCCGGCATCCGGAAAGCCCTTTCCGCACC
This sequence comes from uncultured Syntrophomonadaceae bacterium, assembly GCA_964585625.1. GTDB lineage: Bacteria > Bacillota > Dethiobacteria > DTU022 > DTU022 > JAAZIN01. Next base: position 2,881 of record CAZPET010000137.1, on the reverse strand, counting down.
GGTGCGCTTCTCCTTGAGCACCCGTACCACCTCGGGGATGATCTCGCCGGCCTTGCGGATAACCACCGTATCGCCGATCATGACCTCTTTTTCAGCGAGAATATCTTCATTATGTAAACTTGCTCGCTGCACCGTGGAGCCGCTGATGAAAACCGGCTCGAGCACGGCCACCGGGGTGATCGCCCCGGTCCGCCCCACGTTGACCCGGATCTCGAGAACCCGGGTGCTCTTCTCTTCCGGGGGATATTTGAAAGCAATAGCCCAGCGCGGGCTGCGGGCGGTGCTCCCCAGGCGCTCCTGCAGGGCCAGGTCATTTACCTTGATCACGATACCGTCGATCTCGTAGGGCAGCTCGCTGCGCCGCTCCTCCCAGCTGCGGCAGAATTCCCAGGCTTCGTCTATATTGCGGCAGAGAGCACGGTGGTGATTGACCGGCAGCCGCAGTCTCTCCAGGGTGGCAAGGAGATCGGCGTGTGTTAAAACCGGCAGGTTGTGCTCCCCCAGCCCGTAAAGAAAGATCCGCAGCGGGCGGGAGGCGGTGATGCGGGGGTCAAGCTGGCGCAGCGAGCCGGCGGCGGCGTTGCGGGGGTTGGCGAAGAGCGGTTCATCATGCTCGCGGCGCAGGTTGTTCATCGCTTCAAAATCGGCCCGGTTGATATATACTTCGCCGCGCACCTCTACAGTGACCGGTTCGGCCAGCCTCAGCGGGACCTGCTTGATTGTGCGGAGGTTATGGGTGATCTCTTCCCCGGTAAAGCCGTCCCCCCGGGTGGAGCCGCGGATAAAACGGCCCTCTTCATACTGCAGCGAAACAGCGAGCCCGTCTATCTTCAACTCGCAAAAGTAGTCAACGGCGTCAAGCCCCGTCAGCCTCCGCACTCTGCCGTCGAAATCGTGCAGCTCTTCCGGCAGGAAAGCATTGTCCAGGCCGAGCATGGGCAGCTTGTGGGCCAGGGTGGCAAACCCCGGCAGCGGCGCCCCGCCCACGCGCCCGGTCGGGGAATCATCTCTTTGCAGCTCGGGAAACCGCTGTTCCAACCCGATCAGCTCGCGCATCAGCGCGTCAAATTCATGATCGCTGATCACCGGTTCATCGAGCACATGGTAGCGGTAGTTATGCTCCTCGATCTCCCGGCGCAGCTGCGCGGCCCGGACAGCCGCCTCTTCCCTGTTCTCTTTACTCACGGATGTCTCAACCTGCCTTCACTCTAGATTATCTCTTTCAAATACTTCCGTCCTTTATCAGCTATTATCTCCTGGCTGAAGAGGAAAAACAAGGCCTGTATTTACCGTATATTACCACCATACAGACTTGATTTGTTTCGTCGCTGCAGTCGCCGATTCCTTCTTTTAGTTCCGGTGCAAGGGTTGGTCCTGCAAATTAAAAATAGCGGCGCTAAAATTTCGCCGCCGTTTACTGCGTCAATATTACGCGCCGTTATTCTCCAGGATCTGCCGCAATGCCGTTTGCAGCATCACTGTCATTGAACCCAGTTCATCCGGATTGCACTCCGTTTCATCTACACCGAGTATCTCGAGGATCATATGCTGCAGCTTCCCTGTCTTCAGCAGAGAGTATATTTCGGACAATTCATCCGGATCCATCCGCTTCAGAGTCGATCTGATCAATCCAGACAGGCTATCATAATCCAAAGCACTTTCTTCCATACCCGTCGCCTCCCATAATGCTATATTCTATGGGCATAAGAAGAAAAAAGTGCATCTGGTGACAGGGAAACGGTTCTGTTGACACCTCAGGCAGTTTTCTGTTGCAAGGAGAACGAGGTTTGGGACGGGGCATGCCCCGCATATTAGATGTTGGAAGTCGGAGGTCAGAAGTCAGAAAAACATCGTGTGAGATACTCTCTTCTTATGGAACCTGTCCCCCTGTTCCTTAAGCTATTTCTATTTACAGCCTTTTGGTCTTCTCGCGGATATAGCTGACAATGCTCTCCAGGGGCGCGCCCGGGGTAAATACGGCATCGGCCGCCCCTTTCTCTTTAAGCAAGATCTCGTCTTCCGCGGGGATAATCCCGCCGACCAGGAGAAGCACCTCCTCCATCCCCCTTTCCTCCAGCAGCTCCTTAATTCGCGGGACCAGGGTCAGGTGCGCTCCCGAGAGGATGCTCAGGCCGACGACATCGACATCTTCCTGCAGCGCCGCCTCGGCAACCTGCTCCGGCGTCTGGTGCAGCCCGGTGTAGATCACTTCCATCCCGGCGTCCCGCAGCGCCCGCGCCACCACCTTCGCGCCGCGGTCGTGTCCGTCCAACCCCGGCTTGGCCACCAGCACCCTGATTTTACGTTCGTCTGACAAAAAAACACCCCCCAGTTAGTTGACAAGGTGCCAGGCACCAAATCAACTAACTATTTTAGAAAAGAGCTCTCTCCCTGTAGACAGGGGAACGGGGCACCTGTCAACTTACCGGCCTTCTTTCAGCCTATTTTCTTTTGACCACCTGCGAACCCAGCAATATCAGGTGAAAAACCGCGCCGCCTCCGAGGACCAGGACAATGCTCTTGAAGGCTTCCGGTTCTATCATCGATGAAACCAGGATGACCATCGCCCAGATAAACATGCTGGCAAACAATACGACCTTGCTCATGAAGCTTTCCTCCTTAGTTACTCAACCGGTGCCAGGCACCGGTTGAGTAATTTTTAGAAGAGAGGCTGCTCCCGGTATTCGCCGAAGACCTCTTTCAGGGCGGCAACAATTTCTCCTTCTGTAGCGTAAAGCTGCGCCGCCTCCAGGATAGAGAGGATCAGGTTCTCGCTGCCGGCGGCGGCGCGGGACAGCCGCTGCAGCGCGCCCGCCACGGCGATATTGTCGCGGCGCTCTTTCAGCCGCCGCAGCCGCTCGACCTGTCTCCGCTCCACCGC
>CAZPET010000136.1:3821-5325 GCA_964585625.1 uncultured Syntrophomonadaceae bacterium | reverse complement strand
GGTGATTTCAAGTTTGACCATACCCCGGTAGACGGGAAGGTGACCGACTTTTACAAACTTGCAGAGTTGGGGCGGCGCAATGTTCTCCTGGCCATGATCGACTCCACCAATGCAGATCGCCCCGGCTTCACCGCGTCGGAAAGTGAAGTGGGGGAGACGATTGACGAGATCTTCCGCCTTTCCCGGAGCCGCATCATCTTCGCCACCTTCGCCTCGAATATTCACCGGGTTCAGCAGGTGATCGATGCGGCGCAGCGTTACAGGCGCAAGATCTGCGTCACCGGGCGCAGCCTGGAAAATTCGGTCAGGATCTCTTCCGAGCTGGGCTATCTCAACTTCCCGGCTTCGATCATGGTGGAGGTGGACCAGATCAACCGGATCCCGCTGGAAAAGCTGGTTATACTGACCACGGGCAGCCAGGGGGAGCCCATGTCCGCCCTGACCCGTATCTCCACCTCCGGTCATAAACAGATCGAGATCATCCCCGGCGACACGGTGATTATCGCGGCAAACCCGATTCCCGGCAATGAAAAGCTGGTCGCCCGGACGGTGGACAATCTTTTCCGGAGGGGGGCGGAGGTGATCCACCGCTCCGTCTCCGGGGTGCATGTCTCCGGGCACGGCAGTGAAGAGGAGATCAAGCTGATGCTGAACCTTCTGCAGCCGCGTTACCTGCTCCCGGTACACGGTGAATACCGCCACATGGTGCACTGCTCCGGGATTGCCCGGAAACTGGGTATTCCCGGGGAGAATATTTTTCTTATCGACCCCGGAACGGTGCTGGAATTTTCCGGAGGGGAGGGCCATGTTTCCGGCGAGGTGGCCGCCGGGAAGGTCATGGTTGACGGTCTCGGTGTTGGTGATGTGGGCAGAGTGGTCCTGCGGGACCGCCGCCTGCTTGCCGAAGAGGGGATTGTCATTGTCGTGGTGGCCATGGATCCGCAAAAAGGCTTGCTGCTCACGGGACCGGAGATAATCACGCGCGGTTTTGTCTATGTCCGCGAATCCGAAGAGCTGCTGGAGGAGGCAAGGTCGGCGGTGGCCGGCCGCATGGATACCCTCAGCCCGCAGCAGCTGATCGACTGGAATATCGTCAAGTCACACGTGAGAGATGAAGCTGCCTCCTTTTTCTTCGAGAAGACCGGGCGCCGGCCGATGATCATGCCGGTGATTGTTGAAGTAAGCCCTCCCGCAGAACCGTAGGGGCGGGGTTCCATCCCCGCCCGCGCACGTACTGGATGTCGGAGGTCAGAGGTCGGAAAAACCCGGCGGAACTTATCATCGCTGTAGGGGCGAACTGTGTTCGCCCGCAGTACCTCCTGGCCCGCTTATGCTTCCGGGGGGGCCGGGTCGAGAGTGCGGGTGGCGATAAGATCGGCGCCGCTGCCGGCAAAATCTTCGGCGATCAGCTCTCCGCAGCGCACAGGCGCTGCCGCGCTGATCTTTGCGAGCACGCGCGCCGCTTCCGGAATAAGCTTTTTCGGAATCGGCGCCGTGGTTTTTA
>CAZPET010000136.1:2514-3721 GCA_964585625.1 uncultured Syntrophomonadaceae bacterium | reverse complement strand
AGCACGCGCGCCGCTTCCGGAATAAGCTTTTTCGGAATCGGCGCCGTGGTTTTTACCGGAAGCCGGGGGAGCCATCCGCCGGTTACTTTAATTGTGCCGGTCAAGATGCGGCGGGGATCCGAAGCCTCCTGCAGGGCATACTTTTCGCCGCGGCTGCATTCGTGCCCGCTAACTGCAGGCCCGTCCCGCCCTTCTGCAACCTCGATCGCGCAGCCCAGCGGGCAGACGATACAGGTAATCTGCTGCTTCCTGTTCAACTCCGGTTCACCTCTTCCGCCGCCACCCGGCAGGTAATCTCCTCGCCTTCGCCCGGGCCTTCAAAAAGAGAGGCTTCCATCTCAAGATGGATCATCTCGGGGGGGCGCACGATGCGCATCTTTTTCCGGTAAAAGACCTTCCCCTGCCGGAGCAGGGTTACCGCGGCGCCGCGGATTTCAGAGCTGACACGCAGGTAAAGATCGATCCGTTCCTCTTCTTTCAGCGGCAGGCTCAGCTGCTGCGGCACGAGCGCGGCGACATTTTCTCCCGGCTGCAAGAAGAGACGGCCCACGGCGCGTTTATCCCCTGCCACAAAGCGGGCGGCGGCCCGGCCGGCGATTTTGGCCGCGCGGCTGACGTGATCCACAAGATCGTGAACATGGACCACGTTTCCGCCGGCAAAGATGCCGGGGACACTGGTGGCCATATCCTGGTCCACCCGCGGTCCCCTTGTGGCCGGGTCGATGAGCACACCGGCGCCGCGGGAAAGCTCGTTTTCGGGAATCAGGCCCACGGAGAGAATCAGGGTGTCGCAGGGGATGAAGCGTTCCTGCTCCGGGCGCGGTTTTCCCAGGTGATCGACCGGCGCCACCGAGACCCCGCTGAGCCTCTTCTTGCCGTGAATGAAGGTCACCGTGTGCGAGAGAAAGAGCGGAATCTCGAAATCGTGGAGGCACTGGACGATGTTCCGGGTCAAGCCGCCGGGGCGGGGAAGGATCTCGAAAACTCCGCAGACATGGGCCCCTTCAAGGGTGAGGCGGCGGGCCATGATCATGCCGATATCGCCTGAACCTAAAATGACCGCCCGTTCACCCGGCATCAACCCCTCCATGTTGATCAGCCGCTGCACTGTGCCGGCGGTATAGACCCCCGCCGGGCGGTAGCCCGGAAGCGCCGCCTGGAAACGGCTGCGCTCGCGGCAGCCCATCGCCAGGACCACCGCCCCGGG
>CAZPET010000136.1:0-2414 GCA_964585625.1 uncultured Syntrophomonadaceae bacterium | reverse complement strand
CCGCCGCCGATTATCGCTATCTGCCCGCGGCTCATTGGACGGAAGCCTCCTTCCGGGGAGGGGGCTCCTTGGTCCGGCGGCTGAAGAGAGGCGAGCCGGGGCCGCTCCTGGTTACCTTCTCGAGCGGGATCTCCAGCTCCCGGGAGATGATCGGGAGAAGCCGCGGCAGGCAAAAACCGCCCTGGCAGCGTCCCATCCCGGCGCGTGTGCGCCGTTTCACCGCATCGAGGGTCAGGGCGGGGAGGGGGCGGCGCAGGGCGTCGACAATCTCTTTTTCGGTAACCTGCTCGCAGCGGCAGACAATATGTCCGTAACGCGGGTCTTTCCGGATCAACCTGTTTTGCTGGGCCAGAGGAAGTCCGCTAAACGGCGGCGGTTCCCGGCGCTGCGGGTTGAAGTTTTTCTTCTCCGCCAGCGCCAATCCTGATTCTCCCAGGATCTGCAGGACCAGTTCAGCAATGGCCGGGGCCGCCGCCAGTCCCGGTGATTGAATCCCGGCCACGTGGATCAACCCCTTCAGGTGTTTTGAAGGAGCTATATGAAAGTCTTCGGTGTAAGTGGCGGCCCTGACCCCGGCAAAATAGGTGATCATCGAATTACGGGCGTCAAATCCGGGCATCATCGGGCCGAACTTCTCCACGATCCGGGCCAGTCCCTCCGGTGAAACGGAGGTATCTTCGGGATCGCAGACCTCAACGGCGGTCGGTCCCCATTCCGGGTTGCCGTCCACGGTGAGCATCGTGCCGCCGCCCTTGGTGTAGGGATCCCGGGTCAGCTCGAGGATCCCGGTGGCCATGGCGGCATGTTCCGGGGCCGCTTCCCGGTCAAAGATGATGAACTCGCCTTTGCGGGGGTGGATCGTGAATTCGGGAGGCCCGGCCATCTCCGCAATACGGCCGGCGTAAACTCCGGCGGCGTTGATGCAGCAGCCGGTCAAGAAGCTCCCCCGCGAAGTGATCACCTTGCAGAGAGCGCCGTCTTTCTGCTCCAGAGCGGTAACCTCGGTATTCAAATAAAACCTGGCCCCGTTGGCGATGGCGTTCTCGGCATAGGCGATGGTCAGCTTGTAAGGGCAGGTCATCGCGGTGGTGGGAGCGAGGAGAGCCCCCTTGATTTCCGGGCTGAGGGCGGGCTCCAGGGAAGCCAGCTCCTCCCGGCCGATCAGCTCCACGGGAATGCCGCTCATCTCGCCCCGCGCTTTTAACAGTTCGAGAAGAAACAGCTCCTCTTCTTTAAAGACGGTGACGGCAAGGTTGCAGCGCTGGAAGGGGACGTCGAGCTCGCGGCAGATTCCTTCGAAAAGGGCGTTCCCGCGCAGGTTCAGCCTGCTGCGCAGGCTGTCCGGCTCCTGGACGATACCTGAATGGACCATCCCGTTGTTCGCCTTGCTGGCGCCGCAGGCCACATCGGCCTCTTTTTCAAGGACAACCACACCGAGTTCAAAGCGCGACAGCTCCCGCGCGATCGCCGCCCCGACGATCCCGGCGCCGATAATGACCACGTCGGCCCTGCCGATGACAGCAGGATCTCTCTCCGGAGCAGCATAAGGAGGCGGCCCGCCGCTCGCAGCAATGATCTCATTGACCACCCCGCGCACTCCCCTGATTCCGGCAGCCAGGTGTCCCGCCATAACCACCTGCTCCCAGGTCTCCACGGTACCGGAAAGGTGGACCAGGCCCTGATCATCCGAGATCTGCAAATTGTATTTCTCCAGGCCGTTCCCGGCAAAAAGCTCACGCAGCAGCGTGATCACATTCTTGGTCATCGGTTCAACCCACCCGCGTAAATTGCACTATAGGGATAAAATTCTCGATTACCCGGTTAATTTCCTTTTCAAGGGTAAAATTTTCCAGACTGTTGATTTCTTCGGCCAAAATTATTTATTGTGCTACATTAATTTAAGCAGGATCTTCTAATAGCGTAGTTGAATTAATATAATCTAGTAACATATTCAGGAGAAAGCAGCAATCCGTTGCCTGAATCTCCTAAAAATATCAAAAGTGCAGGGAGGGCTTTTTTATGAAAATAACAGTAAGCGTGATCAAGGCCGATATCGGCAGTATCGGCGGCCACCTCAAGCCGAGCAGGGCGCTTATGGAGACGGTCGGGGAGCATATTGAACGTGAAAAAGGGAACCTGGTCATCGATTACCGGATCAGCAGCACCGGTGATGATATCGCCATACTTTTTTCCCATCAGAAAGGTACCGGCAACAGCGATGTTCACGAACTGGCCTGGGATGCGTTCATGGCCGGAACGGCAAAGGCAAAGGAGGAGGGACTCTACGGCGCCGGGCAGGATCTGCTGAAAGACTCTTTTTCCGGCAACATCAAGGGGATGGGGCCGGCGGTAGCCGAACTGGAATTTGAGGAGCGGGAGAACGAGCCTTTTATTTTCTTTGCCGCGGATAAGAC
>CAZPET010000135.1:0-5344 GCA_964585625.1 uncultured Syntrophomonadaceae bacterium | reverse complement strand
AAACACAATGGGTCGTCCTGAGCTACCCCAATCCGTCAATGGCCCAGCTGGCCGGAATGAGCACCGCGGCGTTTACAGATCACTACTTCAATGTTTGCAACCTCGATTATTCGAGGATGTCCCGGGCCATGGATCCCCTGGTTGAGCTAATGAATAAAACCGACCGGGTCAGGATTGTGAGAAAGGGAACGGAGCTGACCTTTTCCATAGCGGGTTTGAACGCCATAAAATGCGACGGTAAGCTTAATATCCCGGACGGAGAAGTATATACCGCACCGGTGAAGGACTCAGTAAACGGTGTGATTACCTACAACACGCCCTCCGAGTACCACGGCTTTACCTTTCGCGATGTCAAACTTGAGTTTTCGAACGGCAAGATCGTCAAGGCCGAATCCAATGATACCGAAAGGATAAATGGGATTCTGGATTCCGACGAGGGGGCCAGGTATGTCGGCGAATTTGCCATCGGCGTTAACCCCTACATCACCAGCGCGATAAATGATACCCTCTTTGATGAAAAGATTGCCGGCTCCTTTCACTTTACGCCGGGCAGCTGCTATGACGACTGTGATAACGGCAATAAATCCGCCGTGCACTGGGATCTGGTATGCATCCAGACCCCTGCATACGGTGGCGGTGAGATCTATTTCGACGATGTTCTGGTTAGAAAAGACGGCCTCTTTGTTCTGCCGGAGCTGGAAGCCCTGAATCCCGAAAACCTGAAATAGCCGGGGAACTTGCTCCAAGAAGAATGGTTATGATTGACTTTACGGACGTATAGTGATACATTTCCAAGTAGGTTATTTTTGCACAAATTTAATATTAATATGGTTAATTTTCGATTTGTTTCCGATTAGACAGTTGAAAAAAATGGCACTGTCTGACGGTAATACGGCGAAGACCGTATTTAAGGGTATGGATTAGCCACCATGCCTCCCACTTTGGAAAGGAAACATATCACCGAGTTGTATTAACAGCTTGCTGTGTAACGCCTTTCTGGAGGCGTTTTTTTTATACAAAATAATGCGTGAAGAGGAGGGTTTCATGCCAAATTACCGTGAGTTTCTACCCGAGCTGAAGAGCATGACGCTGTTTCAGAACATCGAGGACGAGGCCCTGATCGCGCTGCTTGAGGCCATGGGCCCAGAGATCGTGTGCCGCAAAGCAGGCACGCGCGGCATGCCGCCGATCGATCTGGACAAGGGTATGTTCTGTGTGGTTCTTAAGGGCAAGCCCCTCGATCAGTTGGAACCGCGGCTGGACGTGTATAACATGCCCAAGCCCACCGAACCCGGCATGATGATGGGCGAGATCCCCTGTTTGTCTGAAATGCGCAGGAGCCGCGCCCCGAAGTTCAAGTTCAAGCACAAGGGTCCGCCGCACGGCGGTCCGAAAAACGAGGAGTTTGATCTGTACATGCTCCGCATGAGCGGCGAAATGGTCACCAGATTTTACGGCGAGCAGTACAGCGAGGTGCAGGCGATTATGCTGCGCAACTTCCTGGGTATCCTCGCGCAGAAGGTGACCGACGTGCGCAAAGAAAAAGCTGAAGCCGTCGCTGCGCTCGAAGCGGAGCTTGCACCGTACCGCCTGAATATATTATGTGCGGGCGTATCGATGAGGCTGGTCCAGGCAACCGCCGAGAAATGGAATGAGATCCATCCGGAAATTCCTGCGATCGTTACCCCGGGCGGTTCCGTTGATCTGATCCGCGATTGCATCGGCGGCGAGCCGTGCGATCTGTTGATCTCTGCGGACGATGCGATCATTCACTCCATGATGTTGCCTGAGTATGCGGATGGATACCGTATCTGGGCGGGTAACAAGATGGTCGTAGTCGGAGAGGATATCAACGCCGGGAACTGGGAGGAGAAACTCCTTGCCGAGGATGCGACCTTCAAGCACCATAATCCCTACGGCGATCCCGGTGGCTACCGCGCTGTCATGGCGATGTTGCTGGCCGATTTCTACAAACCCGGCCTTACGGATCTCCTGATGAACCATCCCGGCCACATCGGCATGGAGAAAGACCCCGGCCCGTTTGGCAACCTGAAGCCGGCAAAATATGAATTCATGTACTATTCGGGCGCGAAGATGTCGGGCAGGAACTTTGCGGAACTGCCCGCGATCATGGATCTTTCCGATCCCGCCCTGGCCGGGGAATATGCCAGGGTCAGTTTCGCAGTGGACGATAAGAACAGCGTGACCGCAACGCCGATCGCGCACGCGCTCACCATCCCCAGGACTGCGTTACACAAGGAGGCAGCAAAGGAATTTGCCGGGATGTTCCTGGCAATCGACAAGGAGGCCGAGGGCTTTCTGCCCCGCGACGGCATCGTTGGCGAAGATCCTATTGCGTAATTGGGTATAGTTGTGATTGGGAGTATTCCAGCGCTGTAAATGGATACTTAAATCAAAAAAGAAGGAAAAAGCAAGGAGGAAAAAACCATGAAGAGCATGAAAAAATTCATCAGTCTCATTCTTATGTGCGCGGTGATCGCGGCAATCGCCATTGGTTGCAACACGGACAACGGAGGCGAAACTGAACCGGAAGAGAGAACTGTTACCGTTACCGACATGAGCGGCGATACCGTAACGATCACCGGTGAAGTTGAAAAAATCGTCAACCTGTGGCCTGCAGGAACGTCCTCGTTCTTCGTCATGGGCGCCGGTGACCTGATCGCCGGCCTTGCCGTCAACAATCCCGGCACCATGAACTCCTGGACGCAGCTGTTCTATCCTGACTGCGTCAATATTCCCGCTCTCGGCGGCACCACGCCCTCAATTGAAGACATCATCAAGCTGGAGCCCGATCTGGTCATTATCCATCCGACCACTGCACAAGACGGGTTTGCAGAGCAGATCCGCGAGGCCGGCATACCCGCCATCAACATCAATTTCAGAAACTATGAAACCATGATCCAGGCCTATACCATCCTCGGTGAAGTACTTGGCGGGGAATATCAGGAAAAACTCAGCACCTGGTGCTCTGCTGTTGAAACCAGGCTGGAAAAGGTGAGGGGCCTGACCGCCGGCATCGCGGAAGCCGATCGCCCGGTTGTCTACTATATCGCCGGCCAGACCGAATCCCTCACCATGACCATGGCGGCCAACAGTATCATCAGCGATTGGGTGGAGTCCGCCGGCGGCGTTTATGCAGCCGGCTTGATGGAGCTCACCGCTGCTGAAGTAACCCCCGAAGCCGTCTTTGATCTGAACCCCGATGTGATCATCTGTGGCGGCGTTTATCAGCACGTCGATAAGAACGCCGTGGAAACCACTGACGGTTGGAAGGACCTGAAGGCAGTCACGACAGAGAGAGTGTGCACCAACCCGTATGCTTGCTTCAACTGGGATCGCTTCGGCCTGGAGAGCCAGCTCCAGATCAACTATGCACTGATGTGTATCCAGCCTGAGGTCGCGGCGGCTAACGGCATCACGAGAGAATCTATGATCAACGAGATCATTGATTTTTACAAGACATACACCGAATTTGAACTGAGCCGGACGCAGGCCGAATACATGCTTGATGGTCTCTGTCCCGATGGTTCGGCGGAATTTCCCGTTCAGTAACCACATTCATTTTTAATGAAACAACAAAATATCAACCAGCATGACCTTTCCGCCGCAGGCGGAGAGGTCATGCTACAAAAGAAAAATCTAATTGACGCAGTCAAATTCCAAGGGATCCTCTGGCTGTCCGTGCTCCTGCTCGTCGTCACTTTTGCAGCGTCACTGGCAGTCGGCCGTTACGGGGTGCCGTTAGGCGATACTCTCCGAATCGTCATTTCAAAGGTTTTCCCGATTGACAGGACCTGGGGCGATATTCAGGAAGCGGTGGTCATGGTCTACCGCTTTCCCCGAACGACTGCCGCTATCATCATCGGGGCAGCGCTGGCGCTTTCAGGGGCGGCCTATCAGAGCATCTTTAAAAACCCGATGGTCTCTCCGGACCTGCTCGGTGTATCTTCCGGTGCATGTGTCGGCGCGGCCACCGCGATCCTGATGAATGCGGGCAGCGCGATCATCCAGATTGCTGCGTTTGCGGGCGGCCTGATCGCTGTGACGGTCACCGTCATGATCCCGCGCCTGATCCGCAACGAATCCACGACCGTTCTGGTCCTCTCGGGCATCGTGATCAGCAGCCTGATGTCCTCAATCATGAGCATCATCAAGTTCGTAGCGGATACGGAAACGCAATTGGCGGAGATCACCTACTGGATGATGGGCTCGTTTGCAAAGATCAATTTTGACAGCATGCTTCCCGTCCTTCCGGCGATCTTGCTTCCTATGATTGTGATCCTGCTCATGCGCTACCGGCTTAATGTACTTTCGCTGGGTGACAACGAAGCCAGATCGCTCGGGATCAATCTTCGCACAACCCGGGGGATGTTTATTCTCTGCTCCACGCTGATGACGGCGAGCTGCGTCTGCCTGTCCGGTACGATTGGATGGGTCGGCCTGGTGATACCGCATACCGCGCGGATGATCATCGGCTCGGACAACAAAAAGATGCTCCCCATCGCCATGATCTTCGGCGGGATTTTCATGCTCATTATCGACATTCTTTGCCGGACGATCACCTCCGCTGAACTGAGGCTTGGCATTCTCACCGGCATAATCGGCGCTCCCTTTTTCATCTTCATCCTGTTCAGGCAAAGGAGACAGGTTCAATGATCCTCGCAGTTAGTAACCTCGGGTTTCATTATCATAACAGCCGGCCGATTTTCCGCGAAGTCAGTTTCAGCGTGGACAAGGGGGAAGTACTTTCGATCCTTGGTCCCAACGGCTCAGGGAAGTCGACGCTTCTCAACTGCATTGCCAATCTCTACAAACCGGTGTCGGGGCAGATTTTGCTGAACGGGAAACCGGTGCCGAGGATGAATCTGCGAGACGTGGCGCGGGTGATCGGATACGTTCCGCAAATTCACACGCCCGCATATGCTTTTACCGTGCGGGAATTTGCGGTCATGGGGCGCACACCCTATATCGGCGCGTTTACAACGCCGAGCGCGGAGGATTACAGGATCGCCGATGAAGCTTTGGAACGTATGGGGATCACCCACCTGCGGGACAAGCCATACACGGAAATATCCGGCGGTGAGCGGCAGCAGGTTACGATCGCGCGGGTCATTGCCCAGCAGCCACAGCTAATCCTTCTGGATGAGCCGACTGCACATCTGGATTATGGAAACCAGCACCGGGTGGTCCAGATGATCCGTAAGCTGGCGGCGGAGGGATACGCGGTGATCATGACGACGCACAACCCGGAGCATGCGATCATTCTCAACGGAAAGGTTGCCATCCTGAATCGCGAGGGCGTGCTCAGTGTCGGCCAGGCAGC
>CAZPET010000134.1:0-5363 GCA_964585625.1 uncultured Syntrophomonadaceae bacterium | reverse complement strand
CAAAAAATCGAGCGGATTTTCCTTCACAGCTCAGCCTCCTGTCTTCTTCGATCCATGGCTGCCCTTCATGAAGACGGTAATGAGGTTTTATGGACGAAAAATTAACAATTATCTGCCTAATATTAAGTTTCAAGTTAAATGCGCGAAATCCTGCTCCTGGTCATAATTTTGCCGGATTTGGAAAGGAGAGCCATCGTTTTTAGCTGTATTGCCTAATCTTTTTTCCGTGGCGGTTTGAGCAGGCCCCGGGCGCGGTGAACAACGGGTGCACCGTATCTTTCGCGGAGGCGGTCCCGGATTAGCTCCAGATTTTCCTCTTTTTTTTCAGTGTGAAGAGAACCAAATAATGTGAGCTGCTCTCCGGTGCCCAATCCGGAAACCCTCAGGCCGACCAGCCGCCAGGGCGGGCGGCCCTTGTGGTTGGCGAAGAGCTCTCCGGCAGTATGGTAGATCTCCAGGTCGCTGTCGGTGGGAGCAGGCAGGGTCCGATCGCGGGTGATCGTGCTGAAGTCGGCAAAGCGCAGCTTCAGGGAGACCGTCCGTGCGAGCAATCCACCCGACCTCAAGCGGTAGCCCAGGCTCTCGGCCTGGGCCATCAACACGGCCCGGACAACCTCTTCATCGGCCAGATCTACTGAAAATGTTTTCTCTTCAGAGATCGATTTCACCTTGCGAAACGGCTCCAGGGGGCGATCGTCAATGCCGCGGGCGCTGCGCTGCAGCACCAGGCCGCTGCTCCCGAAATATTTTTGCAGCAGATCGGAAGGCGCGGCGGCCAGCTGCCCGATGGAGGTAATCCCGATCCGGTTCAGCTTCTGCACCGAAACCGGCCCCAGGCCGGGCAGCATTTCCAGGGGCAGGGGCCAGAGCAGAGCGGGAACATCTTCCGGCCAGAGCGCCCCCACCCGGTTTGGCTTGGCCATTTCCGAGGCGATCTTGGCCAGAAGCTTATTTCTCGATATTCCAATGGTCAGCGATAGCTGCAGCTCTTCCCGCACAGCCCGGTGTATCTCCCCGGCTGCTGCCAGCCCCTCGCCGGAAGGCAGGTCCAGGTAGGCTTCGTCGATGGAGACAATTTCAATCTCCGGGGTAAAGCGCTCGTAGATGGCGAAGACCTGCTCCGAGACGCAGCGGTAACGGGCCATGTCGCCCTGCAAAAATACAGCCCCGGGGCAGAGCTGCAGCGCTTCGGCCGAGGGCATGGCCGAATGGACACCGAATTTGCGCGCTTCGTACGAACAGGTGGAGACGACGCCGCGGGATGCGGGGCTGCCGCCGACGATAACCGGCCGGCCCCTGTATTCCGGACGGTCGCGCTGCTCCACCGAGGCGAAAAAGGCGTCGAGGTCGCAAAGCAATATTTCCGGACTGTTACGTTCTTGAACCATTATGGCCAGGCACTCCTTAACCGGCAGCTTAAAAATCAGTTCTTTCCCGACGCCGCTCATTCCTGCAGCTCGCGGAAATTTTCAAAAAAAGGCTTTTTCTTTGTTTTTGAAGAATTAAAACAGTTATTCTGCATTGTAACATGATCAAGGAGGCGATCTCGATGCTTTTTGAACCGGTCCAGGTGGGCAGCCTGGAACTTAAAAACCGGATCTGCATGCCGGCCCTGCATCACAACTACTCTCCGGAAGGTTTCATCAACGAAAAGCTGATCCGTTACTACGAAACGAGGGCCCACGGCGGGGCGGCCCTGATTATCGTTGGGGGCTGCAGCATCGACCGGGCCGGCGGGGGGCCGCTGATGATCGGCCTGCACGACGACAAATATATACCCGGGCTGCAGCAGCTTACCACCGCCGTCAGGAACGCCGGGGCGAAGATTGCGGCCCAGCTCTACCAGGCCGGCGGCTACACCTACCGGGCCTTTACCGAAGAGCAGCCCTTTGCCCCTTCGGCGATCACCTCACGGCTTACCCGGGAGACTCCCCGCGAGATGACCGCACAGGATATCGATGATGCCATTGAGAGCTTCGCCGTTGCGGCGCTTCGTGCAAAAAAAGCCGGTTTCGACGCGGTCGAGGTAATCGCCAGTGCCGGCTACCTGATCTGCCAGTTTCTCTCCCCGGTAACCAACCTCAGGAGCGACACATATGGCGGCCCCTTTGCCAACAGGTGCCGCTTCGGAGTGGAGGTGATTGAGCGGGTGCGTGAGCGGGTCGGAACAGGTTTCACGGTCCTGGTCAGGCTTTCGGGGCACGATTTTGTACCCGGCGGCAGCACCAACAGCGAGGCGGTCCGCTTCGCCGCGGCGCTGGAAGCCGCCGGCGCCGACTGTTTCAACGTCACCGGGGGGTGGCATGAATCGCGCATTCCCCAGATCACCGGCCATCTCCCCCGCGGCGCTTTTGCGTACCTGGCCCGGGGAGTGAAAGAGAACGTCGGCGTCCCGGTAATCGCCAGCAACCGGATCAACGACCCCGCCGTGGCGGAGCAGATCCTGATCGACGGCTGCGCCGACCTGGTCTGCATGGGCCGCGCCCTGATCGCCGATCCCGACCTGCCGCAGAAAATCCGCAGCGGCAATCGGAGATCGATTCGCCGCTGCATCGCCTGCAACCAGGGCTGCCTCGACGCGGTCTTCACCCTACAGGAGGTGCACTGCACGGTGAACCCCCTGGCCGGACAGGAGAACGAAGTTGAGATCACCCCGGCCCGCACGCTGAAGAAGGTGCTTGTCGTTGGCGGCGGCCCGGCGGGCCTGGAGGCGGCCCGGACGGCGGCCCTGCGGGGACATCGGGTCACTCTCTGGGAAAAGGGGCCTCGGCTTGGCGGGCAGCTGCATTACGCCTCCCGACCGCCGGGGAAAGAGGAATTTATCACCCTGCTCGACTTTTACCGGCACGAACTTGCCGCGGCCGGCGTGAAGGTGGTCCTGAACCGCGCCGCCACGGTTGAAAATATATTGGATTTTGGCGCCTATGCCGTGATCGTCGCCACCGGGGCGCGCTCCGCTCCGGCGCCCTTCCCGGTTGAAGCCGCTGCCGCGAAGAAAGTTGTCAGCGCCCGGGATATCCTGCAGGGAACGGCTCTCCCGGGGAAGCGGGTCGTCGTCGCCGGCGGCGGCTCGGTCGGCTGCGAGACGGCACTGACCGTCGCCTCGATGGGGACTCTCGATGCGGCGGCGCTGAAATTCTTGATGGAATACGAGGCCGAGACGCCGGAGACGCTGCTGCGCCTGCTGAACCGCGGCACCCGGGAGGTAACCGTTGTCGAGGCGCTGCCGAAGGTCGGCCGCGATATCGGGATCAGCACCCGCTGGATAATGCTGAAAAACCTGCGCCGCCTCGGGGTCAAGGTGATCACGGGAGCGAAAATCAAGGAGATCAACCGGGAGGGCGCCGTGATCGAGAAGGAGAGCGGGGATAACGGCGGCGCCGCGGAAACTGTCTTGCTCCCCGCCGATACCGTGGTCCTGGCCGTGGGTGCGGTGCCGGATAATGATATCTACACCCGGCTGCAGGAAAAGGTGGAGCAGCTCTACCTGATCGGCGACGCGGTCAGCCCGCGCAAGCTGACCGAGGCCATCCGGGAGGGCTTTACCGTTGGCCGGCAGCTTGAATAGATCTATTTACTGAGCCAGAATGGCTTAATAAGCTAATCCCATCCCGATGGGGACAGACCTATCTAGAATGGGGACAGACCTTTGCTTTCAGGTCTGTCCCCTGACCTTGTTCCAGGGGGGCCGGGGGGGATTTGAAGGGCCTCAGGTTAAAAAGATCTTGATATTGAAGATGCCCCCATCCCACTTTTTCTCTGTTCTCAGGCCCAGCTTCTCGATCAGGCGCAGCACCGCCTGGTTGCCGGGCATAACATTGGCCTGGAAGATGTGCAGCCCCTGCTTCTGGGCCACGTATACCAGGTACGAGAGCAGCTCGAAGCCGATTCCCTTCTTTTGAAAATCATCGCGCACCACGATCGAGGTCTCCGCGGAGAGAGCGCTTTCATCGATACAATACTGGGCCACGCCGGCAATCACCTCGTGGCCCAGGTATCTTTTGACCGCGAGGATGATCATCTCCCTGGTGTAGTCGATGACCACGAAATGCTTCTGCAGCTCTTCATGGGGCATATGGCGCCGGATGGTAAGGAACCTCTGGTAAAGGCTTTTATCCGAGAGCGCGTAGAAGAAATCCTTCAATATAGATTCGTCACTGATCTTCACCGGCCGCAGGAAAACACCGACCCCCGCCTTCGTGGTGCGGTGCGTCTCCAGGTGCTCAGGATACTCGCCTTTTTTTCCGGGAAAGAAAGCCTGGTCTTTGTAGATCAGGGAAAGCTTCTTCGCCTCTTCGATCAGCCAGGAACGGAATTTGGGATGGGCGATGGCGATCAGCGACATGGCCCGCTCGCGAATATTTTTGCCGTGCAGGTAGGCCTGCCCGTACTCGGTAACGACATATTGAATGTCCCCGCGGGTCAGGGTGACCCCCGCTCCCTGCTGCAGCAGGGGGACAATGCGCGAGGTGGAGCCGTCCCGGGTGGTCGACTGCAGGGCGAGAATGGTCTTTCCCCCCGGAGCCATGGCCGCGCCGCGGATGAAGCCGGCCTGCCCGCCGATGCCGCTGTAAAAAAGCGTGCCGATCGATTCCGCGGTGGCCTGCCCGGTCAGATCAACCTCGAGTGCACTGTTGATCGCAACCATATTTTCATGTTGAGCGATCAGAAGAGGGTTGTTCGTATAGTCGATCTCTTTCAGCTCGATCGCCGGGTGGTCATCGATCAATTCGTAACTCGACTGTGACCCCATGCAGTAGGAGGCGATAGTTTTACCGCGGTTGATGGTCTTGCGGCTGTTATCGATCACGCCGCTTTTCATCAGCTCGAGCAGTCCGTCACCCAGAAGATCCGTATGCACCCCCAGGTGCTTCTTGTCGCGCAGCGAGGCGAGAATGGCGTTGGGGACACTGCCGTAGCCGACCTGGATCGTGTCGCCGTCCTCGATCATCCGGGCAACGTAGGCGCCGATCTTGCAAGTGATTTCCGGGTCAACCTGTCCCGGGGAATATTCCAGCAGCGGCTCGTCATGGGGGACCAGGTAATCGATCTCGTCAATGTGAATGAAGCTGTCACCGTGGACGCGGGGCATATGCCTGTTCACCTGCGCCACCACCAGGGCTGCGCTCTCCAGCGCCGCCTTGACGATATCGACGCTGATGCCGAGGCTGAGATAGCCGCGGGCATCGGGCAAAGAGGTCTGGATCAAAGCCACATCGACGGGGACCTGCCGGCGGCGGAAGAGCAGCGGCAGATCGGAGAGAAAGATGGGGGTGTAATCGGCCTTCCCCCGGTTGACCGCATCGCGGGTATGGTGGCTGATAAAAAACGAGTTGTGCCTGAAATTATGCTTCAGCTTTTCA
>CAZPET010000133.1:0-5375 GCA_964585625.1 uncultured Syntrophomonadaceae bacterium | reverse complement strand
TATGCAGATTTTCTATCAAAATTATCTGGTACATATAGAAGATTGGTCAGCACTTATGGATACTTCCAGCGCGGTGGCATTGGTTTCCACAGTACTTGTTGTGGTTACAATTGTACTTAATGCAATTACGTTAGCTGTATATTATAACGTAAAGTTCAACGACTGGTAGATTCCAATTATTCGATGCGGATGATTATATTACAATACCATTTCGGAAGAACCGTTACTCTGTAATGCGTATAGAACGGGGTTAAAAGCGGCGGAAGAGGCCGGTAACCTTGCCCAGTACTTCAACCTCCCGCGTCAGGATGGGATCAAACTCGTCGTTTTCCGGTTGGAGCCGGAAATGATCTTTTTCCCGGTAGAAACGCTTCACGGTAGCTTCGTCACCGAGCAAGAGCGCCGCGATCTCGCCGTTTTCAACGGTTTTCTGCCTCCGCACAATGACAAAATCACCGTCGTGGATTCCCGCGCCCGACATGCTTTTACCTTCCACGCGCAAAATGAAATATTCCCCCCCGGCTGCAAATTCGGCGGGGAGGGGGAGGTAGCCTTCAAGGTTCTCATCGGCCAGCAGAGGTTTTCCGGCCCTGATCCTACCGATCAGGGGGACATAGCGGCACTGCAGCCGGCCGCCTGCCGGGTCAAGGATGCGTATCGCCCGCGGCCTGGCGGCGCCGCGCTCCAGATAACCCATCTCTTCGAGCGTGGCCAGGTAGCGGTGTGCCGTGGAGCTGGAGCGAAAGCCGAGCGCCGCACAGATTTCACGGACCGAGGGCGGATAACCCCGTTCCGCCACTTCACGAGAGATATAATCCAGCACCCTTTGCTGCTGCGGTGTCAAGGGTTTCATGCCGCCACCTCTTTTACCTGTTTATTCGATTATACCATAACCCGGTTCCCCGGCCTTTTATTGACCGTATGATCTATTCTGCAGGGTGTACACTAGGTCAAAATACGTTCCGCGAGGTGGGGAAGGATGAAGAAAAAAGTATCCCGGGACGAAAACCCTTTAAAGCAGCCGCCCCTGGAACACTTTCAACCTATCGAAGAGGATATAGAAGACGATCAGGATGAGGAAAAGCGGGAAGAAGGAGTAATGGGTCGGGTCATTCCGCCTCTGCGTCATCCGTATCCTCCGTTCTGGGAAGAAGAGAACAGTGAATTGTAAAAAGTAATCCGCGTTCGCATAAAATATTATGAAGCTCAGCGTTAGACAAGTGCAGAGATCCTTCGCTTCGCTCAGGATGACAAAATTGGGCTCAGGATATAAATATGGCTCAGGATAATAAAAATGGGATTACAACTAAAGGTAACTACAACATATAATTACACAGTTTTGTCATAGTTTTTAACTTCCGATAATGTATCTTATGTAAACTAAGGGGGGATCGAAAAATAAACATACCTTTTAATAGCCGTCCGGCAGGCGCCAGCGGCGCAGCGGTTGTCCTTCTTCTTTAAGTCTGCGCAGCACGGTATCATGCGACACGTTGATTTGAGCGGCAATTTGACGGGTTGACAGCCCCTGCCTGTAGAGTCTGATAACCTTCTTGATATCTATTTGAAGTCTTTTGCGTCCCAATTCTGACACCTCCGTTAATTAAATTTGCCTTTGTAAGCACCGGACAATTAATATTTGTACTTCTTCCCGGATCACTTAAATCGCATTAAGCGTCATTGACGCAAAATACCTGAAAATAATATGCTATATCATTATTTTTTCCGGCTCATGATTGTATTTTTCGCGCCCGAAAAAAGGCCGATTGCCGATAGTCCGAGCACTGCTCCGAAAAATAAAGCTTTTTTCGGTTCACCCGGCGCCAGGTAAAAAAAGGAAAAGAATAGACCCAAGGCCAGCGACGCCAGCGGAATCAACCGCGTTGGCAGGCCGAAGCGCTTCAGAAGTTCGGAAAGCCCGATAATCACCGGGACAAGGGCGACACCGTATACCGTGAGCTGATCCATCCTCTCCCCCACTCCGTAAAAAAAGAGATCACTTACAAATATGCCCATGCCATCATTCTTAGAACCGGAGAAGGGAAATTTAAAGGAAGCTTTCCGCCTCCGCCGTCTGGCGGGAAGGGCTGTTGACCACGGCTTTCACGGTCCATTTCCCGCTGCGGTAACGGGTATAGGCCACGATAAAACCGCAGCCCCATCCGATCGGGATTGACCACCAGATCCCGTGATAGCCGATCTCCGCCCGTGAGGAAAGGAAGTAGGCGAAGATGACTCTCACCGTCAGGTTTACTATTGTCGAGGCCATGGAAACAATCATATCGCCGCTGCCGCGGAGCACACCGTTTGTCACAAAGAGCAGGCCGAGCAGGATATAGAAGAAGGAGACCACCGTAATATAATCGTTGCCCTGGGCGATCACTTCCACCTCCCGGGCATCAATGAACAGCTCGATCAGCTTCGGGCCGAACAGGAGAATTACAGTTGATGTGGCGGCACAGCACGCCGCCACCATGGCCAGTGTCCGCCTGTAGCCGCGGCGGACGCGCTCCAGGTTGCCGGCGCCGATATTCTGGGCCGTAAAAGTGGAGACCGCCAGGCCCAGGTTCATGATCGGCATCATCGCGATGGAGTCAATCCGGGCCGCCGCGGTATAGGCGGCCATGGTCACACTGCCGAATGAATTTACCAGCCCCTGGACGGCAATCATCCCGAACGAGACCACGGTCTGCTGAATGGAGGCCGGAATGCCCAGCCTGACCGAAAGGGCAAAAAGCTCCCGGTCGAAGATCAGATCCCGCGGTTTCAGGCGAAGCAGCTCCACCCGTTTGTAGATATAGATAATGCATAAGATCACGGAAACAGCCTGAGAGATAACCGTGGCCCAGCCTACACCGGCTACCCCCATCTTGAACCGGAGCACAAAAAGGAGATCCAGGCCCATGTTCAGAAGCGAAGAGATAATCAAAAAATAGAGCGGCGTCCGTGAATCGCCCAGGGCGCGCAGGAAGGCGGCAATTGTATTGTAGAGAAACATGAACAGCAAGCCGGCAAAAATGATCTTTAAGTAGATCGAGGCGTCGTCTATAATCTCCGGAGGTGTTTTCAGCAATAGCAGCAGGCTTCGCGCGGCCAGGATGCCGATCAGGGTCAGGCTGAGGGCGCAGATCAATAGAAAAATGAAGGCTGTAGAGAGCGCCCGGCGCATTTTTTTCAGATCGCCCGCTCCAAATAGCTGTGACACCACTACCGATGCACCCATGGTCAGCCCCATCACCAGGGCGACCAGTAAAAACATCGCCGGAAAGCTGGTCCCTACGGCGGCCAGGGCGTTTTTGCCGACAAAGCGGCCCACCACAACTGCATCCACCATGTTATATAATTGTTGAAATATATTACCTATAAATAAGGGAATGGCAAAAATGATGATCTGTCTTGCTACCGAACCTTTGGTCATATCCTGAACCATAACGGGATCCTCTCATTCCTAACCGCGACTGCAGTAAATTTTCTAAGATCAAAAGACACAATGCTATTCTATCATATAACAGATCACTGCGGCTTCCCGGTTCCATCTTTATTTGTGCTATCACAAATGATATAATTCAAACAGAAACGCTATTTATATGGCTGCGGTAAAAGTTTTGAAAACAATACAGGAGCCACGGTTATGTCCAGACTACGTCTCATTTTAGGGATCATTCTCACACTCGCCATTATCGCAACAGGGGCATTTATCGCCTTTGATGCGCTAAACAATGAAGCGGGCAACGGTTACCCCGCCGATCCATCCGATCTGGATGAATCGCCGGAAGATCCCGTTATCGTCGAACCGGAACCGGAGCCTCTTGACTGTACCGTCGGCCTCTACACCGGCAGGGGCAGCTGGGATGTAGATTTAGACGCGCTGCGGAATTTTCTCGCGGAATATGATCTTGCCTGTGTGGAAATTGATCAGGAGACGGTCAGCAGCGGTGATTTAAGTGCGCTCTGCGATATCCTCGTTTTTGTAGGCGGAGCAAGCTCTGAGTATCTTTATTATACCGGAAACCATGCCAATATCCGCTCCTTTGTCGAGAACGGAGGCTGCTTCGTCGGCTTCTGCGCCGGGGCTTACTATGCCTCCTCGACTATGCGTTGGAATGGCGAAGTCTACGATTATCCACTGGAGCTCTTTCCCGGCGAAGCAGCCGGCCCCTACCTGCAATGGGGTTCATTGGCTACTATCGATTTAAGCCCGGAAATCTCATTCCACAGGGACTTTCCGGACACTGTGGAGATGTGGTATTTTGGCGGCCCCTGTTTTACCGGCTTTCCTGAACCAAATGTCGATATCCTGGCTCGCTACCGCGCGAACGGTGAAGCGGCGGTGATCGCCTTTAGTTTTGGACGGGGGCGGGTGCTGCTCTCGGGGCCTCACCCCGAACTGGGATATACCCCTTCAGAAGAACTGGTGCAGACAGAAGGCAGCAGCGGGGCGCAGTGGTCCTGGCTTTATGCCGCCCTGCAGTGGCTGATGGGTGAAAAACCAGTATGATCCCCGGGCCCGGTGAATAAACAGTGAACATAGGCTTCTTTACAGACAGTTACCGCCCTTATACCAGCGGGGTAGTCCGCTCGATCGAGCTGTTTGCCCGCGAATTCAACGCTCGCGGGCATGAAGTTTATATCTTCGGGCCTGATTATCCGCTGATCCATTACCCCAGGGAAGATAAAGTATTTCGCTTTGCTTCGATCCCGGCTCCGACCATGCCCGAATTCTCCATTCCGATTCCCTTTTCAGCTCAGCTCGGAACGACCCTCCGCCGGATCAATCTCGAAGTCATCCATGTCCATTCGCCGTTTCTTCTGGGGAGATTGGGCGCTTATGCGGCTCGCCAGTACGGCCTGCCGCTCATTTTTACTTTCCACACCCTCTACGAACAATATGTCCATTATCTCCCGGTGGCCCAGCAGACGACAAAACTTATGGTCCAGACAATCGGGAGAGATTTTTGCAATCGCTGTGATCTGGTGATTGCCCCCTCCCGCCTCGTCGAGAACTATCTGAGAGAAATCGGCGTAACAGTAAAAGTAGCGGTGATTCCCACGGGGATTGATCTGAAAGAATTTGAAGATACCGATTCCCGCTGGCTGCAGACCAACTTCCAGGTTTCTCCCACGGAGAGAATCCTGCTTTTCGTCGGCCGCCTCGGTAAAGAGAAAAATATTATATTTTTACTGGAATCATTTTACCGGGTGCAGCAGGAAATCTCCGATCTGCGTCTCGTGATCGCCGGCGGCGGCCCCCAGGAAGAGGAGCTGCGCAGGCTTTGCATAAAGTTAGGGATTGAGGGCAAGGTCATCTTTACCGGTGTTCTGCCGCGCAATCAGATCGTGCACTGCTACGCCGCCGCCGATCTGTTTGTATTTCC
>CAZPET010000132.1:0-5437 GCA_964585625.1 uncultured Syntrophomonadaceae bacterium | reverse complement strand
GACGGCCCGGTCCAGGTATTTAACATCGAGTTCATTCGATTCAACCGCCCGGGCGATCTGACGGTCGAGAATGCCGTTGGACGAGGGCATCTCCAGGTCAAGCCCGGCCATGAGCCCCTTGATCCGGTCGTTTACGGCGCCCCAGTCCGAGATAACGATGCCGTCAAAGCCCCATTCTTCCCTTAAGATATCCCAGAGCAATTCCTGGTGGTCGCTGGCATGGAGCCCGTTAACCAGGTTGTAGCTGCACATGACCGTGTCGGGGCGGGCTTTTTTCACGGCGATCTCGAAGGCTTTCAGGTAAATCTCGCGAAGAGCCCTCTCATCAACTTCGGAGCTGATCGTCAACCGGCGGTACTCCTGGGAATTGACGGCGTAATGCTTTAGTGATGTAGCGATCGCTTTCCCCTGCACCCCCTGGATAAAGGCGGCGGCCAGCTCCCCGGCCAGGTAAGGGTCCTCGCTGAAATACTCAAAGTTACGACCGCAGAGGGGCGTTCTCTTGATATTTACACCCGGACCGAGGACCGTGGAGACGCCCTGGTCCAGGCACTCTTTGGCAATGGCCCGGCCCAGCCCGGCGATCAGCTCAGGATCCCAGGTAGAGGCCAGGGTCACCGCGGGAGGGAAACAGGTGGCGGGGAAGCTATCTTTGAACATTCCCTTGCTTTCTTCCCTCTCTTTGCGCAAGCCGTGCGGCCCGTCGGCCATCATCACTGAAGGTATCTGCAGCCTGTTTATGGGCGTGGTCTCCCAGCTGCTTATGCCCGAGCATAGGGCGGCCTTCTCTTCCAGGGTTAGCTGCGGCATCATCTCCTCAATCTCCGGCAATCCGGCCCCTCCCTTTAGAATAATTGTTTATTAATTCACACAAATAATATCAAAGGAGTACGCAAGGTGTCAATGCATGGCCATTTGAAAGAAACGCCTGATACCTGCCAGGTGCAGTGCCGCCTCGCCTGATATCTGCCCAGGAGCTGATCATGGAAGCTCACCGGTGCTTCATGTTGATAACGCCTTTTTTGAGGGCGGCAAAAGTGTAGCCCCGCATCCGGAGCTCTCTGATGATCTGCGGCAGCGCCTCCACGGTAGCATAATTTACATAAGTGTCGTGCATCAGGACGACCAGGTCCTGCCCGGGCCGGCGGTTGGCCTGGTTGACCACGTTTGCCACCAGCTGCGCAGTTGTCAAGCTGGAATTGCAGTCTCCGGTGGAGATGTTCCAGTCAAAATAATCATAACCGCGCTCTTTCAACACAGCGATAATTTCGTTCATTACACCGGGAGACGCTACGGTGGTGCTGGATCCCCCCGGAAAGCGGATGATGTCGGGCCTGACCCCTGTTTTCTGTTCCAGCAGATCCTCCAGGCGCAGCAGATCTTCTATGAAGGCATCTTTCGACAGGTAGATCTTTTTTAAATTGTGGGTCATGGTGTGATTTCCCAGGGCATGGCCCTGTTCGAGGATGCGGCTGTAAATATGTTCGTCCCCGGAGTTGTTCTCACCCATCACGAAAAAAGTCGCCGGCACGTTATATTCCGCCAGGATCTGCAGGATCTGCTGTGCATATTTGTCGGGACCATCATCTATGGTCAGGTAGGCCGTAGGGGTTTCGCCGGCCCTACCGGGCAAATTGCAGTCTTGAAGCCGGGTTTCCAGGTCCTTTTTTTCCCGCAGAAGCAGGTCATACTTGCTTTTCAGTTCGCCATATCTGCTGTTCAGCTGATCCAGCTCATTGCTTAATTCAAGATTACTTAAATGTTCTTTCTTTAGCTGTTCGAGTGCTGCTGTTGTCTGCGGATAAATCAAGAGGTTAAAACCGCCTGCCAGCAGCATCAGGAAAAAAGTTGAAATCAAGAAGAGATGAAGATGGCCCTTTGTGAGACCCGTCCCAATCACTGCTGCACTCTCCTTCATGGAAATATTATCTTTAATTTTCGCGGCCCGGTCCTTCTCTGCCGTATCTCTTCTTTTAAACCCGTAATGCGGGCTTTAAATCTCGCTTATCAGCTATTCTCTGCCGCCCATCCAATCCCTGCTACTATCTGCCTGAATTTGCCTGGGTGACATGACAGGAGTACGGCAGTCCTTTTTCCCCTGTAGAGCGAGGTATGCCTGCTCTACACAAACTGACCGCTTTGATTTATCACACAGCCTAAGGGTTCTCCTGTCACCTTTTTTTAGCAGGATTTGATTTTACTTTCGCGAAAGTTCTAACGATGATCCAACTCTTGTCATGGTAGGTATGGTTTAAATGAAGATTCAACTGAAAGCTGACCTGGCGCTGGTTTTGGTGGCGGCCTTCTGGGGTTCATCCTGCCTCTTGACGAAGATGGGGCTGGAGGGCATGGCGGAGTTTAACCTGATTGCGCTGCGCTTTATAATTGCCTTTTTCTTGATGGCGGCGGTGTTTTGGAAAAGGCTGAAAAATACCGGCTTAACTACTGTAAAGTATGCCGCCGGGCTGGCGACAATACTATTTGTTACCTTTGTTCTCTTTACCTTCGGGGTCAGGTATACCTCTGCCTCGAATGCCGGTTTCCTGACCTGCCTCTCCGGGGTCTTTATTCCTTTGATTGGTTTTATCTTTCTGAAGCAAAAACCGGATCTGAAAACGGTCCTCTGCATCGTCCTGGTATTTGCGGGAGTATACCTGCTCACGTTTAACGGCGTGCTGCAGTTGAACTGGGGCGACCTTCTCTGTATCCTATGTTCACTTAATTTCGCGCTTCATATCATGGCCACAGGATATTATACCCGGATCGCCGACGATTCCATTTTGCTTGGTCTCTTGCAGCTCGGATTCGTGGCTCTCTACGCGCTTCTGTTTTCGTTCATTTTCGAAAAGCCGCAGCTGCCGCAAACAGCCCGGTCATACCTGATTGTCCTGGCCTTAAGCATCTTTTCAACCGCGTTCAGCTACATTCTGCAGACCGCGGCTCTTAAATACACTACACCGACACATGCAGGCCTGATCCTTTCACTTGAACCGGCCTTTGCGGCGGCCTTTGCCTACTTCCTGGCCGGTGAAGTGCTTACTTTCAAGGCCTATCTTGGAGCGCTGCTCATGCTGATCGGCGTCATCCTGATTGAAGTTGATTTCAAAAGCATGGTCCGCAAAAGCGGTTTAATTGACCGCTCTGGGGAGTGACAGAGAACCGTCCACTGTCACCAGGCCAGTAGATAAACAGACACTGGAAAGTTCTAAACATGGTTATTGGCAAGGTTGCTACTGGATTTTTCAGGTTGCGCTCTAGTATTATATGTAGAGGAGGGGAGCCTATGAAAATCATAATCGATGCCGATGCCTGCCCCAGGCCGGTACTGCATATCTGCCGGCGCCTGGGTAAAAAATACGGCACTCCGCTTTGGACCGTGGCCAGTTTCGAACACTGTATAGAAAGCGAGCATCATGTCATTGTGGGCAACTCCCCCGAGGAAACGGACATCAAGCTGCTCAATCTTTCCAGGCCCGGTGATATCGCCGTAACCCAGGACTGGGGCCTGGCGGCGATGCTGTTGGGGAAAGGTGTGCGTTGCCTTAGCCCGGCCGGAAAGTGTTATAACGACAGTAGTATAGACTTCCTTCTTGAGGAGAGGAATGTTAAACTCCGGCACCGTCGGGGAGGTGGGAGGACAAAGGGACCGAAGAAGAGAACTGCCGGTGAAGATAACCGGTTTGAAACAGCGCTCGAGCGGTTGCTACAGCATCGGTAGTAGCAGTACGCTCTGCAGGGGGGAACTGCGGCCTGCGGGTGACCGGGGAAAGATTCCATTGTCAATTCTCAGTTAGAATACAGGTGTGACCGAAATATGCTCCAAAAAAGGGAACGCACAGTAGCTCCGCCGAAATTTTTACCGATCTATTCTATTAGGTAATGCTTTAAAACTAGAGTTGTTATGGTATAGAATTATTGTCCGTTGCCTGGGAGAAAGAGAAGGGGTTTTTTTATATTGGGAGGCTGTCAGATGCTTAATCAGGCGCGAGAACTGCTCCGGAAACACTTCGGCTACTCGTCTTTCAAAACGGGACAGGCCAAAGTGATCGCCAGTCTTTTGGAGGGCAGCGACACGCTGGCGATCATGCCCACCGGGGCCGGAAAGTCGGTCTGCTACCAGCTGCCCTCGCTGATCTATACCGGGGTGACACTGGTGGTATCGCCCCTGATTGCGCTGATGAAAGACCAGGTTGACGGGATGAGCGCCTCCGGCATCCCGGCAACCTTTATCAACAGCTCCCTGCCCGGCGCGGAGGTCTCAAGAAGGCTCGAGCAGGCGGGACGGGGAAGATTCAAGCTGGTTTATGTGGCTCCGGAGCGCCTGGAGATGCCCGATTTTCAGGAGATGGCCCGGTCCGTGGAGGTCTCGTTTGTGGCGGTAGATGAAGCCCATTGCATCTCGCAGTGGGGCCATGATTTCAGGCCGAGCTACCGGAAGATTGCCGGTTTTATCCACAGCCTGCCCCAAAGGCCGGTTCTGGGCGCTTTTACCGCTACGGCCACCCGGGAGATCCGCCGGGATATTGTCAGTTTTCTCGATTTTCAGGAACCGCAAATCTTTGTCAGCGGATTTGACCGGGAGAATCTTTATTTTGCGGTGTTCCGCGGGGTGAATAAAAAAAGTTTTCTCCTCGACTATGTCAGGGACAAAAGGGATCAGCCCGGGATTATTTACGCGGCCACCCGCCGCGAGGTAGATTCTGTTTTTGAACTACTGCGGGGCAAGAACTGTCTCTGCGGTAAATACCACGCCGGGATGAACGCGAAGGAGCGGGAGGCAAACCAGGAGGCGTTTATCCACGATCGGGTCACGGTGATGGTGGCGACCAACGCATTTGGCATGGGCATAGATAAATCCAATGTTCGCTACGTGCTTCATTACAATATGCCGAAAAATATAGAGGCCTATTACCAGGAGGCGGGACGGGCGGGGCGCGACGGCGAACCGGGAGAGTGCATCCTGCTGTTTGGCGCTCAGGACGTATTGCTTCAGAAATTCTTGATCGGTGAGACCGTCTATGCTCCGCACAGAAAGGCCAACGAATATCAGAAGCTGCAGCAGATGACCGATTACTGTCATACCACCGGGTGCTTGCGCCGGTATATCCTGGAGTACTTCGGGGAGCAAGAGGTGCCGGCGCAGTGTGATTACTGCGGCAACTGCAGTGATGACAGCGAACTGGTTGATATCACCCTGGAGGCGCAGATGATTCTATCCTGCGTGGTGCGGGTAAAAGAACGTTACGGAGCCGGCATGATTGCCGATATTTTAAAGGGATCCAGGAATCGAAGGCTTCTCCAGCTGCGTTTTGACAGGCTTTCTACCTACGGCTTGATGAAAGCTTATCCGCTGCCGCAGATCAAAGAGCTGATCAACCTGCTCACCGCAGAAGGTTACCTGGCGCTTGCTGGGGGAGAATACCCGGTGGTGAGATTT